>JANREF010000326.1 GCA_030726195.1 Burkholderiaceae bacterium
AGGGCCCGCACACCATGACTGACACCACCGCCTTCAGCCTTTCAACCGAGTATGTCACCGGCGTCATTGCCGGACGCGTGGGGTTCATCAGCCTGACTCGGCCCAAGGCACTCAACGCCTTGGACTTAGGCATGGTGGACAGCATCACGGCGTGCTTAAGCGCTTGGCGCGACGACCCCACCGTGTTGGCTGTGGTCATCCGTGGTAGCGATAAAAACGGCCCCTTTGGCCACTTTTGCGCCGGTGGCGACATACGCTTTTTCCACCAAGCAGCGCTGGCCAACGACGACACGCTTGAGACGTTTTTCACCAACGAATACGCACTCAACCACCTCATTCACACCTACCCCAAGCCCTACATCGCATTCATGGACGGCGTGGTCATGGGCGGCGGCATGGGCATTGCGCAAGGCGCCAGCCTGCGCGTGGTCACGCCCCAAAGCAAAGTGGCCATGCCCGAGACCAACATTGGCTTGTTCCCCGATGTGGGCGGCGGTTTCTTCTTGAGCCGCACGCCCGGTCACATTGGCGAATACCTGGGCCTCACCGGTGAAGCCATCACCGCTGGCGACGCCATTGCAGCAGGCTTGGCCGACATTTGTGTGGAGCGCTCACGCTTGGCCACCTTGTGGCAAGAGCTGCAAGACACACCGTTTGAAAGTTCCGAAGCCGTAGAGCGCTGGGTGCAAGGCAAAGCCAGCCCCACGCCGCTGCCCGAATTGTTCAAAGACCGCACCCAGCTCGACGCTGTGTTTGGCTTGCCCACCGTTGCGGACATGGAGGCTGCGTTGGTGGACATGCAGGGCACACAAAGCACACCAAGTCAACAAAGCACAGACGGATCAGAGACCACAGATACCGCCCCTAGCAAGGCCAACGCCTGGGCCGCACACACCTTGGCCGTCTTGCGCGCGCGCTCACCGCTCATGATGCATGTGGTGCTGGAGCAGCTGCGCAAAGCCAAAGCCATGACCTTGGCTGAAGACTTGCGCATGGAGCGCGACATGGTCTACCAATGCTTCCACTGGCGCGCCGGTACAGACAGCGAAACGGTAGAGGGCATACGCGCGCTGGCCGTAGACAAAGACCACCAACCCCGCTGGAACCCCAGCCGCATCGACGGCGTCACCCCCGACATGGTGCAAGCCTTCTTCAAGTCCCCCTGGAGCGCCGAGCAACACCCACTGGCGCATTTGAGCTAAACGGCCCGTAGGCCTTGTCGTCCATGTCAAACATGGCTGTGCAGGCCTGTACGGTTCTGTAATCGTCTGCAAGGTGTGGTGCGAGACCAGGCTGTGCTGCGGGTAAAACCCTGCAGCACAGTATCTGGTAGGTGTGCGAGATCTGCTGGTTCTGGTGGGTCTGGGTGTACCCAAGCCTTGTCAAAAGCCAGTTAACGGCTGCGTTCTTTCATGGCGCGCTCGACTTCGCGCTTGCCTTCGCGCTCCTTGATGGTGGCGCGCTTGTCGTATTCGGCCTTGCCCTTGGCCAAGCCAATGTCGCATTTCACGCGGCCATTTTTCCAGTGCAGGTTCAGTGGCACCAAGGTGTAGCCGCGTTGTTCGACTTTGCCGACCAAGCGGGTGATTTCGTCTTTTTTGAGCAGCAGCTTTTTGGTGCGTACAGCGTCGGCGCGCACGTGCGTGGACGCGCTGATGAGCGCATTGATTTGGCAGCCAATGATGAACAGTTCATGGTTGCGAATCACCACGTAGCCGTCTGTGAGTTGCACTTTGCCTTGGCGCAAGGCCTTGACTTCCCAGCCCTCCAGCACCATGCCTGCTTCGAAGGTGTCTTCGATGGCGTAGTCAAAGCGCGCGCGCTTGTTGTCCGCAATGCGTGCGGGCAAGGGCTTTTTGGCTTTGCCGGATGCGTTGTTTGTTGCCATAGAAGTTAAGTGGAGCGCTTTGCCTACAATGCAAGGTATGCACTGCGCAAAGCCCACTATTGTATGAAAACCGTTCGCAAGTCTGTTTTACTGCAGCACAGCCCCCAACGCATGTTTGATTTGGTCACAGACGTGGCCGCTTACCCTGCGTTTTTACCCTGGTGTGACAAGGCCAAGGTGCTCGACACCAACGCCTCGGGTATGACGGCCCAAGTGGGCATTGCCTTGGCTGGGTTGCACCAAAGCTTCACCACCCGCAACACCCACAGCTTGGCGCAAGCCACGGGTGATGCGACCGCTGTACACATGCAGCTGGTGGACGGGCCGTTTTCGCATTTGGAGGGGGAGTGGACGTTCACCCCTTTGGGCGAGCCAGGCGCCAACGGGCAGTTTGAGGCCTGCAAAGTCAACTTCAGCCTGACCTATGCCTTTGCCAGCAACACCTTGGCCATGTTGGTTGGGCCCGTGTTTGACAAAATCGCCGCCACCATGGTGGAGGCCTTTGTGGCCCGAGCCGACGCTACGCCCAGCGGCCAAGCCCCAGCATGAGCGCTTGCACAACGGCACCCACCATGTGCGTCGTCGTGATGGCGTCGCCCGGCCCACGTCAATTGATAGAGCGCAGTTTGGATGTGGCACCCGGTACCACCGTGCAAGCGGCTCTGGAGTATTTGGCGGCATCGGTGTCTGGATCAGCGGGCGCAGCTGCCACGTCCACGTCACAAGCCCCCAACGTACCCAACAGCAACACAGACGACTGGGCACAAGCCTGCCAATGCGCCTTACAG
>JANREF010000327.1 GCA_030726195.1 Burkholderiaceae bacterium
TTGCTGAGGTGCGTGCAGGGGCGCTGGTCACAGCGCTGCTGTGTGCCGTCGTGGTGGTTTCGGCTGCAGTATCGGTTGCAGTGGTGTGCGTTGCGCTCGACGCTTCTTGCGACTGCGACTGGGCCTTGGCCCACGCGGTGAAGCAGGCGAGTTGCGCGGCCTCGTTGCCAGCTTGCAGACATGCTACACCGTTGGCTGATGTTGTTGCCGCCTGTACCGCCTGTGCCGCCTGTACCGGTGCGCACAGCACCCATGCGGTGTTCGCCACCACGAGAGCTGCCAGGTGACTGTGGCGACGCAGGGCTTTGGCGATGTCGCCAACAGCCGTTGTTGCTTGGCTTGTTGGACTCATCAACCGTCTGTTCGATGGTCTGGTGAATGGTTTCATCGTGCGCATGGCGTTACTCGTGGTCCTGCAGGCGTGTGTGGTGGTTATCGCGGGGCGGGGGCGTCTTGGTGCTAGTCGGTGGTTGCGCTGTCGCTGCGCTGGGCTTTGGCGGCAAACTCTGCCCGCAGCGCGCGCAGCTTGGCCCTGGGGTCTTCGCGTACGGTGGCTTTGTCTAGCGCCATCTCTTCAATAAAGCGGCTGGGTTTGCCCACCACGGTGTCGCGGCCTTTCTTGCGGCGCATCAGCCAGCTCACGGCCAAGGTGCGCTTGGCGCGTGTGATGCCCACGTACATCAAGCGGCGCTCTTCTTGCAGGCGCAGCGCCAAGGCCTCGGCCGTTAGGCTGTCGTCGTCGGTTTTAAACGGTAGCAAGCCTTCATTCACGCCCGCCAACACCACGTGCGGCCATTCCAAGCCCTTGGCCGCGTGCAGGGTGGACAAGGTGACCACGTCTTGTTCTTGCTCACGCTCGGAAATGGTGGACAGCAAGGCGATGGTCTGCACCACTTCCAACAGTGTTTTGGTCTCGTTGGCCAGCGTCACGCCAGCTGTGTCGTCGATGTCGCCACCACAGCGTTGGCTCATCCAGTCCACAAAATCCAGCACGTTGCTCCAGCGCGTGGCCGCCGCTTTTTCGTTGTCTTCGCCGTCCATCAGGTGCTGCTCGTAGCCAATGTCGCGCAGCCATTCCATGAGGAAGGCCTTGGCGTCTTCTTTGCCCACGGTTTGACGGGCGCGGAATTCGAGGTCGTTGATGTAGCGGCCAAACTCGTGCAAGCCGGCTACCGCGCGTGCGGGCACTGAGCCCTCTATCGAGTTGGCAAACAAGGCTTCAAACAAACTGAACCGGTGGCTGGTGGCAAATTGCCCCAACTGGCTCAGACTTTGGTGGCCAATGCCGCGTTTGGGCGTGGTGATGGCACGCAAAAACGCGGGGTCGTCGTCGTTGTTCACCAGCAGGCGCAGCCAGGCGCACAGGTCTTTGATTTCGGCGCGGTCGAAGAAGCTTTGGCCGCCAGACACCTTGTAAGGTATTTGCGCTTTGCGCAGTGCTTTTTCAAAGATGCGCGCTTGGTGGTTGGCCCGGTACAGCACCGCAAAGTCTTTAAACGCTTTGTGCTGTGAGCTGGCGCGCAGGCTTTGAATGCGCGCCACCGCGCGCTCGGCTTCATGCTCGTCGTTGTCGCAAGCAATCACACGCACCGGCTCACCCTCGCCCAAATCGCTCCAGAGTGTTTTGGGATACAGCTTGGGGTTGGGGCCAATCACGTTGTTGGCGGCATTCAAAATGGCGCTGGTCGAGCGGTAGTTTTGCTCTAGCGTGATCACGCGCAGCTGCGGAAAATCGACGGGCAGCTTTTTGAGGTTGTCCAGCGTGGCACCACGCCAGCCGTAAATCGACTGGTCGTCGTCACCCACCGCAGTCAGGCGCGCGCGCTCACCCACCAACAATTTGAGCAAGTCGTATTGCGTGGCGTTGGTGTCTTGGTATTCGTCCACCAGCACATGGCCCAGTTGCTGTTGCCAATGTTGGCGCACCACGTCGTGCTCGTTGAGCAGTTTGAGCGGCAGGCTGATCAGGTCGTCAAAGTCCACGCTTTGGTAGGCGGCCAAGCGCTCTTCGTAGCGCGCCATGATGGTGGCGGCCACACGCTGGTCCTCATCGGCAGCAACGGCCAGAGCCTCTGCGGCATTCAGGCCCGCGTTTTTCCAAGCGCTGATGGTCCACTGCCATTGCCTGGCGGTGGCCAGGTCCGTAGAGCCGCCACAGTCTTTCAAAATTTTGGTCACGTCGTCGCTGTCCAAAATCGAAAACTGCTCTTTCAAGCCTACATAAGAGCCCTGTTGGCGCAGCATGCGCACGCCCAAGGCGTGGAAAGTACAAATCAGCACTTCACCAGCCGCACGACCGGCCAACTGCTTGGCACGCTCACGCATTTCCGCAGCCGCCTTGTTGGTGAAGGTGATCGCCGCAATGCGACTAGGCCCCAAGCCGCCTTGAATCAAGTGCGCAATTTTGTGCGTAATCACCCGCGTCTTGCCTGAGCCCGCGCCCGCCAACACAAGACAAGGCCCGCTCACATGGTGAACCGCTTCTAACTGAGCTGGGTTGAGGCCTGCAGACATGAATAAAGCACTTTGCGCAAAGCCTTCCATGATAACTGCTGGGTACTTGCGCGACTCACCCAGACGCCAGATCAAGTCTGGCGTGACAGGCGGGTGAGGTGTGGCGCGACATGGGGGCGTGAGCTTACTTGTCACACTCGGGCTTGGCC
>JANREF010000328.1 GCA_030726195.1 Burkholderiaceae bacterium
CTTGGAACCCTCTAAATACGCGGGGTTGGCAACACTGATGGGGGTGGGCTGGGGCATGTCCTGTTTTCCAAATGAATGCACTTGGCCCCGAGTCAACCTCAGGGCTATGCCACTCTTTAGCAAGAACCGTGACCGGAGAGGATTTGCCGCTGGGCGACGCGGCTGCCCTCAAGTGGCACAGGGCTTGCTTAGAAGAGACATGCACAGTTGTTTTGACCCCAAAAACTACTACTAAAGAATTTATTTTTGACTGATTCACCACATGAACACGCTTAGCCTGTCAACGATTCGACAAAATTTGTCGGCCTTTGACTTCTCCGGTCTGGGGATACCTGCGCTCGTGCTCCTGATCATGGCCATGCTGGTGCTGCCGTTGCACCCGCTGTTGCTGGACATTTTGTTCACCTTCAACATCGTGGCGGCCTTGGTGATTGTGATGATCTCGATTGGGACCCGCAAGCCGCTGGAATTCTCTAGCTTTCCAACCGTGTTGCTGTTCGCCACCATGCTGCGCTTGGCGCTGAACGTGGCCTCGACCCGTGTGATCTTGGTCAACGGCCACGAAGGCGGCACCTCAGCCGGTGAAGTGATTGCCGCGTTTGGTGAGTTTGTGATTGGTGGCAACTACTTGGTGGGTTTCATCATCTTCGCCATCTTGATGATCATCAACTTCATCGTGGTGACCAAGGGTGCCGGACGCGTGTCTGAAGTGAACGCACGCTTTACCCTAGACGCCATGCCCGGCAAGCAAATGGCGATTGACGCCGATTTGAATGCCGGCGTGATCGACCAAGCAGAGGCCAAGAAAAAGCGTGAAGAGCTGTCCCAAGAGGCCGACTTCTTTGGCTCTATGGACGGTGCATCCAAGTTCGTCAGTGGCGACGCCATGGCGGGCTTGCTGATTTTGATCATCAACATCGTCGGTGGCTTGGCCATTGGCTTGGCACAACACGATTTGAGCTTTACAGAGGCTGGACGCATTTACGTGTTGCTCACCATTGGTGACGGCTTGGTGGCGCAAATTCCATCCTTGTTCTTGTCATTGGCGACCGCCATCATCGTGACGCGCGTGACAACGGCCGAGTCCATGACCGAGCAGGCCAAGACGCAGCTGTCCAACCCCTCGGCCCTATTCATTGCTGCGGCCATCATGACCATTTTGGGTTTGGTGCCCGGTATGCCGCACATGGTGTTTTTGAGCTTGGCCGCTGCCACAGCAGGCATTGCCTTCATGGTGGTCAAGACCAATGCCGACGAAGAAATCGCCAGGGATGCGCCACAAACCCCATCCGACAACGACGCCCCCAAGGAATTGGACTGGGACGATGTAGATCAAGTGGACTTGATTGGCCTGGAAATTGGCTACGGCTTGATTCCGCTGGTGAACCCTGAAACGGGTGGTCAGCTCATGCCGCGCGTCAAGGGTGTGCGTAAAAAGCTTTCTGCCGAGCTGGGCTTTTTGGTGCAACCTGTGCGTATTCGCGACGCGCTGAACCTGGCACCCGACGTGTATCACATCACCATGAACGGCGTGGTACGCGGCAAAGGCGAGGTCCGCGTGGGCAAAGAGCTGGCCATCAACCCCGGCCAGGTCTACGGCAAGCTAGAAGGCCAAGCCACCAAAGAGCCTGCGTTTGGCTTGGAGGCTGTGTGGATTGAGCCCGCTCAACGCGACTACGCCCGCACACTGGGCTACACCGTGGTGGACGCCAGCACCGCCATTGCCACCCATTTGAACAAGGTGCTGCGCGACAACTCCTCAGAGCTGCTCAGCCACGACGAAGCCCAACAATTGCTAGACAAGCTGTCTGCCAAGTCGCCCAAGCTGGTCGAAGACTTGGTGCCTGGCAAGCTGTCGCTGGGCGTGATCACACGCACCATGCAAAACCTGTTATCTGAAGGCGTGTCGATTCGCGACATGCGCACCATCGTGGAGTCGCTCAATGAGGCGGCCACCAAAACACAAGACCCCGAGCAACTCACCACCATGGTGCGCCCCAAGCTGGGCCGCATGATTGTGCAAAGCTTGGTAGACGCCGACGAGAGCTTGGCCGTGATGACCTTAGACCCATCGCTGGAGCAACTGCTGCACAACGTGCTGCAGCAAAACCAAGGCACAGGCATGGTGCTGGAGCCCGGCTTGGCCGAGAGCCTATTCAACGCGCTGCGTGAAGGCACGCGAGAGGTTGAAGAAAAGGGCCACGCCGCTGTATTGGTGGTGTCACCCAGCATCCGTTCGTGGTTGTCCAAAGCAGCGCGCCACCGCGTGAGCGACTTGACAGTGCTGTCCTACAGCGAGATTCCAGATGACCAAGGTGTGAACGTGATTCACACCGTGCAAGCGACCAACAAGTCGTAAGCAACAACCGCACAACGTTAGATAAGAACCAAGTAGAGACCCGTTATGGAAATCAAACGCATACTCGCTCGCGATACACGCGCCGCCACAGAGCAGGCCATGGCCAAGTATGGGCAAGACGTGCTCATCATCTCTAACCAGCGTGTGAATGGCCAAACCGAAATGTTGGTGGCCATTGATATTCGTCCTGAGGATGCGTTGGACGACGAGGTCACCAGTTCAGGCGCGAGCAACGTGCACAACGCAGGCAGCGCCAAGGCCAAAAACGCCAAACCACTCAATTCGTTTGAGGCAGCGTTTGAAGAAACCATGATGCAGCGCCACCGGGCACGCACCCGTGGCCAACACACCAGCGCGGCCAGCACGGCCGAGGCACTCACACGCGCCAGCGCCAAGCCCACTGCACACAGCGCCGCACACATGGCAGAGCAGCCCGCGCCCGCGCAGACGCAGACGCACGCAGCAACCATGGCACAGCGCAGCGAGCCACAAGTCGACGTCGGTGCGATTCAAGCGCAGCGTGATGC
Source organism: Burkholderiaceae bacterium (assembly GCA_030726195.1). Classification (GTDB taxonomy): domain Bacteria; phylum Pseudomonadota; class Gammaproteobacteria; order Burkholderiales; family Burkholderiaceae_C; genus RS62. Next base: position 2,887 of record JANREF010000328.1, read on the forward strand.
CGCACGCAGCCGCGAAATTGTCGACATGGTGCGCGATGAAATTGCAGCGCTGCGACGCGAATTCACCCTCAGCCAGCGCATGAACCCATGGCAAGACACCTTGCCCATGTCACCCGCCATCAAACCTTTGATCAACGCATTGAGCGAAGCCGGTGTGCCCACGGGCTTACGGGGCTTGCTCATCGACCGCATCCGTGAAGCGCCTGATATGGAAGACGCCATGGCCGCTTTGCGCAGCCACCTCATTGAAGCATTACCCAATGTTGGCGTGGCCATACCTGAGCGCGGCCAGCACATTGTGAGCGGCCCCACAGGCGTTGGTAAAACCCTTATGGCTGCGCGCTTGGCACATGCCGGCGCACTGCAGCACGGTGCCCATGCGGTGGCCATGATCAGCTTTGCCGACACCCGCCCAGGTGCTTGGAGCCAGATTCAAATGCTCACGGCGCAAGCCGGCATAGACTGCTACCGCGCCACCGACGCCAATGCCTTGGCGCTGTTGCTGGACGAGTTGTCACAGCGCGCACTCATCGTGATCGATACCGCCGGCGTGCAATTTGAGCGCAGCGTCGAGCACATCAAACACATCGCACCACAGGCTTTGGCGCATGTGGTGCTGGCAGCGGATGCGTCCAGCGTGACCATCAAACGCGTGCGCCAAGCTTTTGCTTGGGACAGCGTGATGGTGAGCAAGCTGGACGAGGCCTCACAGCCTTGGCCGCTGCTGCAAGCCTTGTGCGACAGCCCACTGCCTATGTCACTGATGGGCCCCAGCGCCCGACTGAGTGAGGCAGCCCTGCCCTACTCGGGCGTGCGCATTGTCGAACAAGCCTTGGCGCATTTGCCACTTGGCGGCGACACGCAACACAGCCCTGTGATGGCCGCCGACAACATGGCGGCCAACATCCTCAAAATGCGTGCACCGCACGAGAAAGCTATGCATGGCTAATACACATTGCCCTCAAGTCATTGGCGTGGCCAGTGGCAAAGGCGGCGTTGGCAAGACCACGGTCGCGGTCAACCTAGCAGTGGCGCTGTCCATGGCGGGTAAACGCGTGGCACTGCTAGACGCAGATATGGGCTTGGCCAATGCACAAATTGCGCTAGGCAGCCGCAGCCCGTTCAACGTGAGTCACTTGCTCGCCGGTGAAAAAACGCTGCGCGAAATCATGGTGCGCACCGAAGACGGTGTGATCTTGATTCCCGGCGCGTCAGGGCGGCGGGACATGGCCGGTATTTCTGAGGCACAGGTCAACACCATCATCCACTCGTTTGATGAGATGGCCGACGAGCTGGATTTCCTCATTGTGGATGTGGCCGCGGGTATTTCGCCCTCGGTGATGTCCTTCTTGTCTGCTTGCCACCGCCGCTATATTGTGCTGCGCGATGAGCCATCGAGCATCGCCGACGCCTACGGCACCATCAAGGTCATGACGTCCGAGCTCGGCTTAGACGAGGTGTATCTCATACCCAATATGGTGTCCTCGCAAGCCAACGGTTGGCAGCTGTACAAGCGCATGAACGAGGTGTGCACACGCTTTTTGTCACGCTCGGTCAACTACCTGACCTCTGTCGAGGCCGACGAACTTATTTTTGCCGCCTTGCGCAAATACAAGCCGGTATTGAGCTTTGCCCAGGGCAGCAGCGGTGCGCGTGACTTCAGGCGCATGGCAGAGCTGAGCATTGAGCTAGAGCCTGCCACGCATGCCCATGGGCAAACCCAGTTCTTCTTCCAACGCCTGTTGGATGCCGAACAAGGAGCATAACGATGGTTGCTGCAGTTGCCTTGTATGAGTCGGTCCAAATGACCACCCGCGACGACTTGATTGTTGCGCACATGGGCATGGTCAAACGCGTGGCGTTACACCTCAAAGCCAGACTACCGCCCTTTATGGAGGTGGACGAGTTGGTGCAAGTGGGCATGCTGGGCCTGATTGAAGCCGCGCGCGGTTTTGACGTGACCAAAGGCATAGAGTTTGAAAACTACGCACACAGCCGTGTGCGCGGTGCCATCATCGATGAGGTGCGCCGCTTGTCGGCACTGCCACGCTCGGCGGTGAGCTTCAACAAGCAGCACAGTGTGGCCACGCAGTCATTGGCTGCTGAGCTGGGGCGCACGCCCACGCAGGCCGAGATGGCCCAGCACATGGGCATGGACATGGAGGCCTTTCACAAAGAACGCGGCCACGCCAAGCGCTTTGAGACCTACTCCATGGAGGTGGTGAACGACGAAGTCATGAATATGGCCGACGAGACGCACCGCCAGCCCGACGCCATTGTTGAGCATGCCGAGTTCATGGGTGCAGTGACCAGTGCGATTGAGGACTTGCCCGAACGCGAGCAATTGGTCATGCAGTTGTACTACGTCGAAGAGCTCAACCTCAAAGAAATTGGTGAGGTTTTAGAAGTGAGCGAGTCCCGCGTCAGTCAGATATTGTCCGCCACCGTGAAGAAGTTGCGCCTATCACTTAACATTGAGGTCAAACGGTAAATCCGTCTACCCCCAATAAGAACGACCAAGCCATGCTGACCATTTTTGACACCAAGAGCCCCGCTCAACTGAAGAAGAACGCCAAACAAGAGTTTGACAAGGTGTCAGCGCTGGAAGGCGACTCGCGCAACATACGCAGTTTGCGCGTTCGCATGAGCTTGCTGTGTCGCGCGCACTTGGATAAAACCTTTATCGATGGGGCCGAACGCATGGCGGCCTACCAAGACATTTTGATGGCCTGCTTGGCCGCTGGCGAATCGCTGCCGCCCGAGCCTGAGAGCACCTTGTTCCAGCTTATAGAAACGTCTGGTGGTAAGTCGGTGTGGGTCTACCTGCCCGCGGACTACGTGGACCAAGTGTTTAACATGGGTATGCGCTACCAACGCATGGACATGACGGCGCAGGTGGCCATAGACAGCGTTCAAAACTTGCTCGACCAAATTTGCCGCTTCGAGTTCAAACTGGATGATCCGCTGGTTGCGTTGCAGTTTTTACGCGACGAACTCGCACAAGAGGGCGGCGAGGCCGGTGACGATGATGGCCTGACGGACGGCAACAGCGAGGCGAGCCCCGCCTGAACACCGCCGTGCCTACGACCTTTGTTTCATCCCGGCGCATTTCAACCTGGCGCACACGCTCAGGGCACAGCGCACCGCTGCTGCCCATGACAGGTGCGCCGGCATTACACGCACGAGGTTTCGCCCGTGGATAAGCTGTTTATTGCCTTAATCATTTTGGTCATCCTCGGCATCGTGGTGGTCTTGATTTATCTGTTGGACAGGATCAACACCATAGAAGGGCGCGCCGGCTTTGCCAGCGGCGCAGTGCAGGCTGTGGCCAACGCAGTGAGCGGCGTCGATGTCAACAACGGCTTTGATGGCTTTGTTGGTAAGAAGCTGTGGGATGCGGTCTGTGGCAAGGCCAACCCCCCTCTGGACACCGCAGCACTGGCCTCCTTGCGAGAGCGCTTTGAGCCCATTCTCGAAAAGCACATCACAGAACTGGTCGAAGAAGGTGCGAAAGATGCCACTGCAGGCGCCAACAACTCCCCCAAGTCATCGCGAACCATCAGCACGCTGCGCGCCAGCGTCGAATCGTGGCTGCCGCCGCAGCATGTTAGCTCCTTGTACAAAGCAGGTTACGAGGCGTCGTCCAACCCTGACGATATCCCTCGCATTGGCCAGGGCTTGGATGAGACCTGCGAGACGCTGTACGCGCGTTGTGACCTGCGACTGGTCCGCCCTTTTTCGGAACGGTTGCTCGGCCCACAAGGTCCAGCTGATGCTGCGCCAGACGGCACCGGTATCGACACGCCGCAAGATGGCCTGCCCGCCTTAGAGAATGCCAGCGGGACCGACGCCGGTGCAGCCGACACAGATATTGATTCGCTTGACGACTTTTCGGTCGCCCCGGTCAAGCGCAAGTGACGCGGCGCACGCCGGCTTGAGCCGACTTTCACGCTGTGAGCGCCTCAGTCTCGGGCTGGCCAACGGCGCTACACCGACTGCATAGCCCCGTGATGGACCAAGCTAGCGCATGGTCAGCGCATGCGGCGCTGAGTTTCGTCGCTATTCACTAAAGTTTTCCCTCGCATCGCCGATTCTCTATATGTCCGGAGTCAGGACTCAACAGGAGATCATCTACATGCGAATCAATCACAAAGCGTTGGAAAGTTACGGTGCCGTCAAGGTCGTTACAGGCGTGTCCGGTGCCAACAGCGTTCAACTGATTCAAATGCTATTTGATGGCCTCTTGGAAAGCCTGTCTGCCGCGAAAGGGCACATTACGCACAAAGACATTGCAGAAAAGTCCAAGTCTTTGGGCCGCGCCAGCCGCATTGTGATGGGCTTGCAGGGCGCCCTGGACCATGACAAAGGCGGTGAACTGTCAGCCAACCTCAACGAGCTGTACATGTACGTCACACGCCGTATATTGCACGCCAACATGCACAACGACGTCTCCGCCATCGACGAGGTGTGGGGCCTGATGAACGAGATTCGCCAAGCGTGGGAGACCGTCCCCGCGCTTATCCAGCCCGCCGCGATGCAGCGCCCTGTCTACGCGAACTGAGCCGACTCGCGCGTGATCTGCCCGGCGGTGACCACCGCCTTTTACGACGCCATTCGGTCTACGGACAAGGAGCCCAGGGGCTCCTTTTTTTGTGGGCTGTCGTATCCGTGTTCCGACGCCGACGCCAACGCCAACGCGTATCCACGTCGACCCTACCCTGCTCTCACTGTGCGCGACTGCACCCGCTCATGCCGGCGCAGCCTGCGCGCACAGGCATCACGCACAGCACACGACATAAACATAGAACATATACGTCCCAACCGAGCACATCTAGGTCACGCAACGCACGTTCCCGCACAGGCAATCCTGCCGCGTACAGACGAAAAAAAACCCAGGAACATTGCTGTACTTGGGTTTTTTATCGCCTCAATTAAGAGTCTAGGACTCGAGCATTGAGGCAGTAGTTTGGTTGCGCGGGCAAGATTTGAACTTGCGACCTTTGGGTTATGAGCCCAACGAGCTACCAGGCTGCTCCACCGCGCGTCAAGCTAGTATTCTAGCACGCTTATTCAGCAGCGCCTTCATTATTCTCAGAAGTTTCTGCTTGGTCGACCAACTGCACCAATGCCATTGGCGCGTTGTCACCGTCGCGGAAACCCATTTTCAAAATGCGTGTGTAACCACCTGGACGCGCAGCAAAGCGTGGGCCCAGTTCGTTGAACAGCTTCACAACCACATCGCGGTCACGCAAGCGGTCAAAAGCCAAACGGCGGTTTGCGACGGTTGCTTTCTTGGCCAAGGTGATCATGGGCTCTACCACGCGGCGCAATTCCTTGGCCTTTGGCAGTGTGGTTTTGATGGTCTCGTGCGTGAGCAATGAGTTCATCATGTTGCGCAACATAGCCAAGCGGTGGCTGCTGGTGCGGTTGAGTTTACGTAGACCGTGTCCGTGACGCATTTTATTTTCCTTTGCGTGTTATGACCGCCAGCCGTATCAGGTACTGGTGGAGGGCAACGCCTAGTGATGGTCACTAGGCGCTGTGTTTTAGTGTTTGTCTAAACCAGCTGGTGGCCAGTTGTCGAGCTTGGCACCCAGGTTCAGGCCACGCGACATCAAGACTTCCTTGATCTCGTTGAGTGACTTGCGGCCCAGGTTAGGCGTCTTGAGCAATTCGTTTTCGGTGCGCTGGATCAGATCACCGATGTAGTAGATGTTCTCGGCCTTCAAGCAGTTCGCTGAGCGCACTGTGAGTTCGAGCTCGTCCACTGGACGCAACAAGATGGGGTCGAACGCAGCGCCGCCAGTGTCGCCACCGCCGATGCCTGCATCAGAGCCGCCCATGCCGCCTTCGAGTTGCGCAAATGACGCCAATTGATCAACCAAAATTTTGGCTGACGCGCGCACCGCATCTTCAGGCGCAATCGCGCCGTTGGTTTCAATCTCGAGAACCAACTTGTCCAGGTCGGTACGCTGTTCGACACGTGCGCTCTCAACGGTGTAGCTCACACGGCTCACTGGTGAGAAGGACGCGTCCAACACGATGCGGCCGATAGAGCGCAACTGGTCGTCGAAACGGCGCATAGAACCCGGCACGTAGCCGCGACCCTTTTCCACCTTGATTTGCATGTCCAACTTGGCACCTGCCCCCAGCGTCGCAATGACGTGTTCTGGGTTGATGATGACCACGTCGTGTGGCGTTTGGATATCGCCAGCGGTGACCACGCCTTCGCCGTCTTTACGCAGGCTCAGTGTGACTTCGTCACGGCTTTCCAGCTTGAACACCACACCTTTGAGGTTGAGCAGCAGGTTGACCACGTCTTCTTGAACACCGTCGATGGTGGAGTACTCGTGTACCACACCCGCGATGGTGACTTCAGTGGCGGCATGACCAACCATTGAAGACAACAGAATGCGGCGCAAAGCGTTGCCCAAGGTGTGGCCGTAGCCACGCTCGAAGGGCTCCAAGGTGACCTTGGCGCGGTTGGGGCCTTCGGCCTCAACTTGAATAGACTTTGGCTTTAGCAATTGATTTAGCATGAAACTTCCTTCAATACCCTCGGCTCGTTACACCGATAAGGCCGACGAAGTGATCCCGCACATACGTATGCGCGCTGTGCGGGGGCTTGTGAATCCGGTAAAGGATTGATTAGCGTGAGTACAATTCCACGATCAGCGATTCGTTGACGTCGCCAGCGAACTCGTCGCGGTCAGGTGACTTCTTGAATACGCCTTCGAGCTTGTCGCCAGCAACTTCAACCCATGCTGGGAAACCAGCAGCTTTGGCCAGCTCTAAAGCTTCCAAAATGCGGCCTTGCTTCTTAGACTTTTCGCGCACGGCGATAACGTCTGAAGGCTTAACCAAGTATGACGGGATGTTTACAGACTGACCGTTCACGGTCATGGCCTTGTGTGACACCAATTGGCGGGCTTCAGCGCGCGTAGAGGCAAAGCCCATGCGGAACACGACGTTGTCCAAACGTGACTCGAGCAATGTCAGCAAGTTGGCACCCGTGTTGCCACGGCGACGATCGGCTTCTGCAAAGTAGCGGCGGAACTGACGCTCCAACACACCGTACATACGCTTGACTTTTTGCTTCTCGCGCAACTGCAAGCCGTAGTCAGACGTACGCTGACCGGATGTGCGGCCATGCTGGCCTGGCTTGGAATCGAATTTGACTTTGTCGGCCAATGAGCGGCGGGCGCTCTTGAGCAACAAGTCGGTGCCTTCACGGCGTGATAGTTTGGCCTTTGGGCCGAGGTAACGTGCCACGGATTTTCCTTTGGTTATCTGCTACCACCGCCTTACGGGCGCGTGATAGGAGCTGACTGCTGCGTGCAATCAGCGGTGGGCTTCAAAACGAAAAGGCGCTTCAACAGAAGCACCTCTTGGGGAGAGCGTTTAGCAGCTAATTGAAATTAGATGCGGCGACGCTTTTGTGGACGGCAGCCGTTGTGCGGCACTGGCGTCACATCTGCAATCGAGTTGATGCGAATACCCAATGCGCCTAATGCACGCACTGATGACTCGCGACCAGGACCTGGGCCCTTGATTTCAACGTCGAGATTCTTGATGCCTTGTTCAATAGCGGCACGGCCAGCCACTTCAGACGCAACCTGCGCTGCAAATGGTGTGGATTTACGTGAGCCCTTGAAACCTTGGCCACCAGACGATGCCCAAGACAATGCATTGCCTTGGCGATCAGTGATGGTGATGATGGTGTTGTTGAACGACGCGTGAACGTGTGCAATACCGTCTGCAATATTCTTGCGGACTTTCTTACGTACACGAGCTGCTGCGCCGCTATTGGGTGACTTAGCCATAAATTACTTCCAGATCCGGTTTACTTCTTGAGCGACTGAGCAGCCTTGCGCGGACCCTTGCGAGTACGTGCATTGGTCTGTGTGCGCTGACCGCGCATGGGCAGGCCACGGCGATGACGGAAACCGCGGTAGCAGCCAATGTCCATCAAACGCTTGATGTTCATGGTCACTTCACGGCGCAGGTCACCCTCAATGGTGATCTTACCCACTTCTTCACGCAACTTTTCGACATCGCTGTCGTCCAAGTCTTTGATCTTTTTGTTGTAGGCAATTGCGCAAACTTCGCACAATTGGCGCGCGCGTGTGCGGCCGATGCCAAAAATTGCCGTCAAGCCGATTTCAGCGTGCTTGTGCGGCGGAATGTTAATACCTGCAATACGTGCCATGGTGTTCCTCTAAACGTCTATCAGCCTTGGCGCTGTTTGTGGCGGGGATCTGTACAGATCACGCGCACAACACCGTGGCGGCGAATAATTTTACAGTTGCGGCACAATTTCTTGACCGAAGCCGAAACTCTCATTTCTCTCTCCTGATAAAAGGCATGCCCTGTTGGGGGACTAACTAAGCAATATGGGTTGCAACACCTGTTGCACTAGGCAAACCAGCTACGCTGGCTTGGCGCTTAGACCCCCATAGATCCTTTGAAATTTGCTTTCTTAAGCAGCGAATCGTACTGTTGGCTCATCATGTAGTTTTGCACCTGAGACATGAAGTCCATGGTCACCACCACAATAATCAACAGCGACGTTCCACCGAAGTAAAAAGGCACGTTGTATTTCAAAATCAAAAATTCTGGCAACAAACACACAAAGGTGATGTAGACCGCGCCGACCATGGTCAAACGCAACAAAATCTTGTCAATGTAGCGAGCGGTTTGGTCGCCTGGACGGATGCCTGGCACGAAGCCACCGCTCTTCTTCAAATTGTCTGCTGTCTCTCGGCTGTTGAACACCAAAGCGGTGTAGAAGAAGCAGAAAAACACAATCGCTGCGGCGTACAGGCCGACGTAAATCGGCTGGCCTGGAGCCAAAGCGGCTGAAATATCACGCAACCACAACATGGAGTCGCCGGTTGCAAACCAGCTCACCACTGTGGCTGGCAACAAAATAATACTGCTGGCGAAGATGGGTGGGATCACACCAGCCATGTTCAACTTCAGCGGCAGGTGTGAACTCTGGCCACCGTAGACACGGTTGCCGACTTGACGGCGTGCATAGTTCACCAAAATCTTGCGTTGGCCGCGTTCAATGAACACCACCAAGTAGGTCACAGCCAATACAACTGCAACAATCAAAATGGCCACGATGGGGCTCATGCTGCCGCTGCTGATGAGTGAGCCGAAGCCACCCAAAGCGCTGGGCAAACCTGCGGCGATACCGCCGAAGATCAAAATCGAAATACCGTTGCCCAAGCCGCGCTCGGTGATTTGCTCACCCAACCACATCAAGAACAGCGTGCCTGCGGTCAAACTGACCACAGTAGACAGGCGAAAGCCAATACCGGGTGACAACACCAAGCCAGCTGTACCCTCTAGCGCCAATGCGATACCAAAGGACTGGAACAAAGCCAAGCCCAAGGTGCCGTAGCGTGTGAGCTGCGTGATCTTGCGGCGACCCGCTTCGCCTTCCTTTTTCATCTGCTCGAACGTGGGCACCACGTAAGTCATCAATTGCATGATGATGGAAGCAGAGATGTAGGGCATGATGCCCAACGCGAAGACAGTAAAGCGCGACAACGCACCGCCGGAGAACATATTAAACAAGCTCAATATGCCGCCGCTTTGACCATTGAAAAGCTGTTGCAACTGCGCCGGATCGATACCTGGTACAGGAATGTGCGCACCAATACGGTACACCACCAGTGCCAGCAGCAAAAACACCAGGCGGCGACGCAAGTCGCCCATGCCTGAGCTTTTGTTGTTCAATGCGGGAGTAGTTGCCACAGCTTCAGTCCAGTCTTGCGATTAAGACGCTTGCACGCTGCCACCGGCAGCTTCAATCGCAGCTTTGGCACCAGCCGTCGCGTTGATGTTCTTCAGCGTCACAGCACGGGTCAGTTCGCCAGTCTTCACAACTTTTACCTTGCGGACCAACTCGCCAACCAAACCAGCTTGCTTCAATACCAGCAAGTCCACTTCAGCTACGTCCAGAGCAGACAAGTCTGACAGGGACACTTCGCCGTTGATTGCCAACAAACGTGACTTGAAGCCGCGCTTTGGCAAACGACGATGCATAGGCATTTGACCGCCTTCGAAGCCTACACGGTGAAAACCACCGGTACGTGACTTTTGACCCTTGTGGCCGCGACCCGACGTCTTACCCAGGCCAGAGCCAATGCCACGGCCTACACGGCGCTTGGCATGCTTGGCGCCAACGCCTGCATTAATCGTATTCAGTTCCATCATGGACTCCAATTACAGAACCTTGAGCAGGTAACTAATTTTGTTGATCATGCCGCGCACTGCCGGTGTATCTTCCAGCTCGCGTGTGCTGCGAATTTTGCGCAAGCCCAAACCACGAACGGTATCGCGGTGGTCAGCTTTACAGCCGATTGGGCTGCGAACCAGCTGAACGGTCACTTTTTTATCGGTGCTCATGACTAGTCCTTAGTTGAAGATCTCTTCAACAGATTTGCCACGCTTGGCAGCAACTGATGAAGGGGTCGACAGGTTTTTCAATGCGTTGATGGTTGCACGCACCAAGTTGTATGGGTTGCTTGAACCGTGGCTTTTTGCAACCACATCGGTCACACCAACCACTTCAAACACTGCACGCATTGGGCCACCAGCAATAATGCCGGTACCTTTTGATGCGGGCAGCAACATCACTTTGGCTGCGCCGTGTGAGCCGTAAACAGCGTGGTGAACGGTACCGTCTTTCAACGGCGCCTTCACCAGGTTGCGACGGGCTTCGTCCATGGACTTTTGCACAGACACTGGCACTTCACGCGCCTTGCCTTTACCCATGCCCACTTTGCCGTCGCCGTCACCGACTACAGACAAGGCTGCAAAACCGAGGATACGACCACCCTTGACCACTTTGGTCACGCGGTTGATCGCGATCATCTTTTCAC
>JANREF010000329.1:0-5844 GCA_030726195.1 Burkholderiaceae bacterium
CCGGACTTGTCCACGATGTTGTTGGCCACGCCCAAGTCAATGATTTCGCCTTCGCGGCTGATGCCCTTGCCGTACATGATGTCGAACTCGGCGGTCTTAAACGGCGAGGCAACTTTGTTTTTCACCACCTTCACACGGGTTTCGTTGCCGACCAACTCATCGCCCTTTTTAATGGAGCCAATGCGGCGAATGTCCAAGCGAACCGAAGAATAGAACTTCAATGCGTTGCCGCCTGTTGTGGTCTCTGGGCTGCCAAACATCACACCAATCTTCATGCGAATTTGGTTGATGAAAATCACCGTACAGTTCGCTTTTTTAATGGTGGCGGTGAGCTTGCGCAGCGCTTGGCTCATGAGTCGGGCTTGCAAGCCGGGCAACGAGTCGCCCATGTCGCCTTCGAGTTCGGCCTTGGGTGTGAGTGCGGCCACAGAGTCGATCACGATGAGGTCAATGGCCGCGGAGCGCACCAAGCTGTCCACCACTTCCAGCGCTTGCTCGCCGGTGTCGGGCTGGGAAATGAGCATGTCTTCCAAGTTCACGCCCAGTGCTTGGGCGTATTGCACATCCAAAGCGTGCTCGGCATCCACAAAGGCGCACACGCCGCCCAACTTTTGCATTTCCGCCACCACTTGCAAGGTGAGTGTGGTTTTGCCTGATGACTCAGGGCCGTAAATTTCGATCACGCGCCCGCGTGGCAGGCCACCAACACCCAACGCCACGTCCAAGCCCAATGAGCCTGTGGACACGGTTTGGATGTCGGCGATCACCTCACCAGCGCCCAAGCGCATGATGGTGCCCTTGCCGAACTGTTTTTCAATCTGGGCCAAGGCGGCTTGTAGGGCCTTGGCTTTTTCGGCGTTGATGCCTTTGGGTGCTGCTGCTGTTGCTGCTACTGTTGCCATGGTGCGCTCCTTGTATGCGGGTGGCTGGGCCACCGCGGGTTAACTGCTTGTTTCAAATGGTATTTCTTGCATCGCAGCCGACTTGTAGTTACGTACAGGCTGGATGCTTGAACAGTAGTCTAACCAGGTATTAAATCAAACTCTAGCTATATTTGGTCAGTTTGCATTACTATATACAGCATGCCATCTGCACACCACCAGCACGCCAGCACAGACTGGCGCACCAACCATTTGGGCTTCTTGCTGGGCGAAGCCACGCGGCGCTTTGATGCCCGCGTGTTGGTGCTCATGACCCACGACGCTTTGGTGCCCTTGGCCCTGTCCAACTTGGCCGCACGCGAGCAAGTGGGGGCAGCACACATTCACATCACGCGACACCTGCCCACCACGGGTGCGCGCCTGATGGACTTGGCCCACAGTGCTGGCATGAGCAAACAAGCCATGGGCGACTTGGTGGACCAGTGCGAAGCGTGGAACTTGGTACAGCGCACGCCTCACCCCCACGACAAGCGAGCCAAGCTCATTCAATTCACTGCCGATGGACTGGCATGGCTGCAGGCCTTTGAGCGCGCCGTAGCCCGTGCGCAAGCGGAGTTTGAGCGCGACGTAGGCCGCGATGTGGCCACGGTGACCGCCTTGGGCTTGGAGGCCTATGCCTCGGGTAATTAGCGAGTCAAAGGCGCACGCGAGCGTCCTAAAATGCAGTACCTTAGCCTCGTGAGCGCCCAACATGTGCAACAGGTGGTGCTCGCCCGACAACGCCATAACTAGAAAGAGACAACATGCGCATACTGATTGCAGAAGATGACCAAGTGTTGGCCGACGGCTTGTTGCGCACTTTGCGCGCTGCGGGCGCTGCGGTAGACCATGTCGCCTCTGGCACCGAGGCGGACGCTGCCTTGATGACCAGCACCGAGTTTGACCTCATGATTTTGGATTTGGGTCTACCGCGCATGCATGGGCTAGAGGTCCTCAAACGCCTGCGTGCACGTGGCAACAGCCTGCCCGTGCTCATACTCACCGCGGCCGACAGCGTGGAAGACCGCATCAAGGGCTTAGACCTGGGTGCTGACGACTACATGCCCAAGCCCTTTGCCTTGCCCGAGCTGGAGGCGCGTGTGCGCGCTTTGGTGCGCCGCGGAGCGGGCAACGCCTCCAGCCAAATCAAGCACGGGCCATTGGTCTACGACCAACAAGGCCGCGTGGCCACCATTGACGGCGCCATGGTCGAGCTGTCCGCGCGGGAGCTGGGTTTGCTTGAGGTGCTGCTGCAGCGCGCTGGGCGCTTGGTGAGCAAGGACCAGCTGGTAGAGCGCCTGTGCGAATGGGGCGAAGAGGTGAGCAACAACGCCATAGAGGTGTACATACACCGCTTGCGCAAAAAAATAGAAAAAGGCCCTATCCGCATTGCAACGGTGCGCGGCTTGGGTTACTGCCTTGAAAAAATCCCCGGATAAAACACCCAACGCCGACCTCGCATTTGGTCTGTTTCAGCGCGAGCAGCGCAGCCTTTTTGGCGAAATTTTGGACTGGATGCTCACGCCGCTGCTGTTGCTGTGGCCGCTGAGCTTGGCACTGACGTGGTGGGTCGCGCAAGGCATTGCGGCCAAGCCCTACGACCGCGCGTTGGAATACAACCTGCGTGCCATGTCGCAGCTGGTGCAGTTTGCACCGCAGGACGTGAGCTTCACCATCACGCGCGAAGCACAAGATTTGATGCGCTCGGACGACACCGACTTGGTGTACTTCCAAGTCTTGGGGCCCAAGGGCTATGCCATTGCGGGCGAGCCCGATTTACCCCTGCCGCTTGGCGACCAAGGCCCCAACCTCGGCATGCCCCAGCTGCGCGACGACATGATGCGCGGCGACGAGGTGCGCGTGGCCTACATGTGGCTACAAGCCGAAAGCGGCGACGGCCCCAAGGTACTGCTGCAAGTCGCAGAAACCTTGGGCAAACGCTCTACGTTGGCCACCGAAATCATCAAAGGCGTGATGGTGCCGCAGTTTGTTATTTTGCCGCTGGCTGTGTTGCTGGTATGGCTGGCTTTGGTGCGCGGCATACGCCCACTCAACCACCTTGAACAACGCATACGCGAGCGCAAACCCAGCGACTTGAGCCCCCTAGACGTCAGCTTGGTGCCGCAAGAGGTGGTGCCGCTGGTGCAGTCCATCAACGACTTGCTGGAGCGCCTCACCGCATCACTCACCACACAGCGGCGCTTTTTGGCGGATGCGGCGCACCAGCTCAAGACGCCACTGGCAGGCCTGCGCATGCAAGCCGACTTGGCACAACGCGAGACCAACCCCACAGAGATTCACCAAGCGCTGGGCCAAATCGCACGCAGCAGCGTGCGCGCCACGCACACCGTCAACCAACTGTTGGCACTGGCCAAAGCCGAGACAACCGGGCGCAGCTTGCCCACGCTCAAGTTGGACATGGCCCACATCGTGATTGAAGTCATGCAAGACTGCGTGCCGCGCGCCATGGACAAACACTTGGATATTGGCTACGAAGGCCCACAAAACGTACCCGCTGAATGCCTCATGGAGGGCAACGGCACCCTGCTGCGTGAGCTGGTGCGCAACTTGGTAGACAACGCCATCAACTACACACCCAACACTGGGGTGGTGACCATTCGGCTGTTGGTGGACCCGTTCAGCGGTGTGCAGATTTTGCAAGTGGAAGACAGCGGCCCGGGCATTCCTGCGCAAGAGCGCGCGCTGGTGCTGCAGCCGTTTTACAGAGCCCTAGGTACCAACGTAGACGGCTCTGGCTTGGGGCTGGCCATCGTGCACGAAATCGCACAACAAAATGGCGCAACCGTAGAGATGGGCGACGCACATCCCAATAGAAAACCACCCGGCTTGTTGGTCAGCGTGCGCTTTCCACCGCGCGAGAACGAGAACAACACCGCACACCACCCCTAGAAGGGGGCAACAGCAGCTTGGCGAGGGCAATCAACCAACGGCAAGCTCATCCATGCATGGCGCGAACAGCGCACAAGCCACGTCGGCAGCTGTCACACGCACAGCACGGCGCACCCAAGTCAGCGACGCATGCTCAATCCACGCTCAGCCTGCGGCGACGTAGCCACCTGCATGCACAGCACGCACCACGTCTGAAGGCAGCGCTATCGATTGGTGTGTGTCCAAAGAGGTGCTCACCAGTGTTTGCTCAATCACTGCGCGAACATCGTTGGCACAAGCGCCATAAACGCCAACTTCAAGCGTGATAGAGCGCCCACCCAAGCGTCGCACGCGCAAGCGCAACACCACCTGCTCACCCATATACGACGGCTGTACATTGGCGGCCAAATCGGCTGGAATGCACAACAGCAATTTGAAAGCGATGACTTCATCCTGCAGATGCGTCAAACACTGATCAATATTGTTGCGGTGCTCGATGCAGCGGGCGCGCGCGTGCAAGACCTGGTGCGTCTCACGTGGTACGTGATCGACAAGCGCGAATACCTGGCCCGCCAAGCAGAGGTGGGACAGGTCTACCGAGACATCATGGGGCGGCACTTTCCAGCCATGACCATGGTGGTTGTAGCCGGCTTGGTAGAAGACCGTGCCCTGCTGGAAATAGAGGCCACGGCGGTGATGCCCCGCGCATAAACTACCAGCCGCACCTGACGCAATAAACCCGGGCCTGCATGTGCGGTGCGACCGCGCGCCACCCGACCGCACGCAGGGCTTGGCTCTGCTGGGCTGGGCTGGACTAGGTTGAGACTTAGCTGGCCGCTTTGGGCGCAGCTGTTTTTTTAGCTGCCGCCTTCTTTGCCGCGACCTTTTTAACCGCTGTCTTTTTAGCCGGTGCTTTTTTGGCCGGTGCCTTTTTGGCGGCGGCTTTGGGCGCTGCAGCCTTCTTCGCTGGCGCTTTTTTCGCTGCTGCACCCGCCGCGGTTTTACGCGGTGGGTACTTGGACACGCGGGGCTCAAACTCAAAGGCTACTTTGCCCTCTTCTGCATGCCAGGCCAGAAACGCTTTGAACGGGCGGCGCGTGCGCATGGAGACAAATTTGTCCAGCAAATCGGTCTTGCCTGTGGTGAGCAATTTTTGCATTTGCTCGGCGTCCACGGGCTGCTGCAAAATAATTTTGCCGCTCTTGAATTTACAGCTGGGGGTGGGTTGCGCAGCAGTGGGTACCGCTTTTTCACACGCGTACACGCTGCCGTGATCAAAGACATTGGAGCTGCAGCTGGGGCACTGGCCCAGCGTGGCCTGACCTGAGAAGTCCACGATTTCGCCGCTTTCCTCGTTGGCGTCGTTGCCAAAGTCGAACTCCAGCTTCCAGTTTTTATCGTCGTCACTGAAGTTCAATGCCAGCTCAGCCGTGAACGGCCAGCCCGCTTTAGAGCGGAAACCTTCCAAGGGGCCTATGCGCTTGTCGCGAATGAACTGCTCCACTTCGGGCAACTCAAAGGTGCGCCCAGCGGGCGACTTGGTCATGGAGAAACCACAGCCCTCGCCGCCACCGGTGCCTGTGCAGGTGTAGCGGCGGTAGTTTTCTTTGACCACGCCTGCACAGTTGGGGCAGGGCGTGGTGAGCGTGGCGTAGTCCCCTGGAATGGTGTCGCGGTCGTACTCTTTGGCTTTCTTGACCATGCGCTCTGTCATGGCCGCGATCTCGGCCATGAAAGTGGCGCGGCTGAGCAAGCCTTGCTCCATTTGCGACAACTTGTATTCCCAGTCACCGGTCAGTTGTGCTTTGGACAATTCATCCACACCCAAGCCCCGCAGCAGCGTCATGAGCTGAAAAGACTTGGCCGTGGGTATGAGTTCGCGGCCCTCGCGCAGCATGTATTTTTCGTTGATCAAGCCTTCAATGATGCTGGAGCGCGTCGCAGGCGTGCCCAGCCCCTTCTCACGCATGGCCTCGCGCAAGTCCTCGTCTTCAATGGCCTTGCCAGCGCCCTCCATGGCCGACAACAGCGTGGC
>JANREF010000329.1:5944-8994 GCA_030726195.1 Burkholderiaceae bacterium
AACACCGCCATGAAGCGGCGCACCACCAAGTCGTAGACTTTTTGCTCGGCCTCAGACAAGCCACTGGGCGCTTGCAACGTGGGGATGATGGCAAAGTGATCACTCACTTTTTTGTTGTCAAACACCCGTGGCAATTTCTTCACGTAGTCTTTGGCAATGGCGGTTTTGGCGTGTGGCGCCAAGTGCTGCATGCCGCTGTCGGCGAGCATGGCAAACGTGTCTTTCACCGTGGGCACGTAGTCTTCGGGCAAGTAGCGCGAATCGGTACGGGGGTAGGTGAGTGCCTTGTGGCGCTCGTACAGGCTTTGCGCAATTTGCAATGTGGTCTTGGCCGAGTAGCCAAACTTGCCGTTGGCCTCGCGCTGCAAGGTGGTCAAGTCAAACAAGCCTGGGCTTGATTTTTTAGACGGCGTCGATGTGTCGGAGACGCTCGCGGTTTGTCCACGCACGGCGTCGGCCACGCGCTGGGCGCGTGCCTCGTCCCACACGCGGTCTTCTTTTTGCTCGCTGTCTTTGCCTTCACCCTCGGCCAGCGCTGGTTTTTTCCAAGCCGGGTCAAACCACTTGCCTGCGTATTCGCCAGCAGCAGCGCCAAAATTGGCATGTATTTCCCAGTAGGGTCGGCTCACAAATTTACGGATTTGCTCTTCGCGCTCCACCACCACAGACAGCGTCGGCGTTTGCACACGCCCAACCGTGGTTAAGAAAAATCCACCATCGCGCGAGTTGAATGCGGTCATGGCGCGTGTGCCATTGATACCCACCAGCCAGTCGGCCTCAGAGCGACAACGCGCAGCATCGGCCAGCGGCTTCATTTGATCGTCGGTGCGCAGTTGCTCAAAGCCATCGCGAATGGCCTGGGGCGTCATGGACTGCAGCCACAAACGGCGCACACCTTTGTTGAGCGGCTTTTTCTCGCTGGCGAATTGTTCAATGAGGCGAAAAATCAACTCGCCCTCGCGGCCCGCGTCGCAAGCGTTGATCAGGTCGCCAACGTCTTTGCGCTTGGCCAGCTTCACCACGGCATTCAAGCGCGACTTGGTTTTTTCAATGGGGCGCAAGTCAAAGTGCGGTGGCAGCACCGGCAAGTTGGCAAAGCTCCACTTGCCGCGTTTGACTTCAAAGGCCTCGGGCGCGGCGATCTCAACCAAGTGACCCACGGCAGACGTGATGATGTATTGCTCGTTTTCAAACGAGTCGTCGAGCTTGTCAAACTTGCCCGCGCTGGGTGTTAGGGCCGCAGCGATGTCGCGTGCAACCGAAGGCTTCTCAGCAATGACCAGTGTTTTCATCTGTCTACAATCCAATGCGTGGCGTCGAGTACGCCAATGGCAGCGTGCACATGCACGCGCGCCTATTTAAACCTTACCAAAACTTTTTAGGCCGTCAAAACTGTGTCCACAACAAAGTCTCGCCCACCCGCCGCGATGGTGAAAGCGGCCAAGTTATTCAAACAACGTATTGAAGCACGCAATTCACCCGTGCACGGCAAGGGCGTGTTTGCCTTGGTTGACCTAGAGCCCAAGGAGACCTTGGTCGAATACGTTGGCGAGATTATCGACTGGACAGAAGCCCTGGCCCGTCACCCCCACGATCCGGCCCAGCCCAACCACACCTTTTACTTTCACGTGGACGAGACCCGCGTGATCGACGCCAATGTGGACGGCAACCGCTCGCGCTGGATCAACCACAGCTGCGACCCCAATTGCGAAGCGCAAGAGCGCGCCGGGCGTGTGTTCATCACAACGCTGCGGCCCATAGCCGCCGGTGACGAGCTGTTTTACGACTACGGCTTGGTGATTGACGAACCCTACACCGAAGCCCTCAAGGCCGAGTACCCCTGCTGGTGTGGCGCGTCCGCGTGCCGCGGCACCTTGCTCTCGCCCAAAGACGACGACACCGTGCTGACTGCAACAAGCAAGCCCGCCAAAAAGCCCAAGGCGCGAACCAAAGCGCAAACCAAAGCAAGAGCAAAAGCAGGTGGACAAGGCGGTGGCCACATCGCCAAGGGGCGCAAACCCGCCGCACACGCTTGAGCCAATGACCGAGTCGGCCACCCAGACCATGATGCGCGCACTCAACCGCAGCGCGGAAGACATATGGGTGCGCCTGCACCAGCAGTGGCCAGGCCTGAGCATTGATGTGCGGCCCGAGGTGGGCTCCACCAACAGCGCTTTGATGGACGTTGCACGGTTGGGCCAACTCGGCAGCCCCCGTGTGATGCTGGCAGCCGAGCAGACCCACGGTCGTGGCCGATTGGGCAAACAGTGGCAAACCCGCGTGGGCGACGCCGTGACCTTGTCTATCGCCGTGCCGTGGCCACACCCGCTGCCCTTGGCCGGCTTGTCCCTGGCTACAGGCGTGGCCGTGGTGCAAGGTCTGCTGGCCACACCGCACATAGACGCGCAAGCTTTCACCCCACGCATCAAGTGGCCCAACGATATTTGGGTGAGCGACCACAAGTTGGCCGGCATTTTGGTTGAGGTGTGCGGCCAAGGCGAGCAGCGCTGCGTGGTCATTGGCGTGGGCATCAACCTCGCACCGCCTGAGGGCGACCATGCGCGCAGCCACAACGGCGTGGCCCCCACGGGCCTCGACGCCTACATGCCAGACCAATTGAAGCCAGAGGCCAGCGCAGTCGTGACCTTGTGTGTTGTACACGTGGCTGCCATGCTCCAGCGCTTTGAGACCAGCGGCTTTGCAGCGTTTCAAAGCGACTTCGACGCACTAGATGCACTGCGCGGGCGCTTGCTACACTTATCAGACGGCACCCGCGGCACAGGCGCGGGCGTCGACTCCCAGGGAGGCTTGCAGCTACACAGCGAGTCGGGAGCATTACAAATAATGATCAGTCAGGAAGTGAGTGTGCGGCCATGCCTACCGTCTTAATCGCGCTATTGGTTGCCGGCAACGCGTTGTTGTTCGCGTGGGGCCAGGGCTTGTTTGTGAACATGGGCCTGCCTGCGCCCGACCAAGCAGCAACACGGGCCAGCACGCTGTCTGCGCCCAGTGCAACCAACGAGCAAACACTGAACACGGTCATCACCGAC
>JANREF010000329.1:9094-13585 GCA_030726195.1 Burkholderiaceae bacterium
GCACAGCCCGCCAATGTGTTGTGGCGCATTGTGGCCAACGAACTCGCGCAGCGCTGGGTGGTGGTGCTGCCCGCTGGCAACACCAGCTTGGCGCAGCTGCGCAACACACTTGAGCGCAACAAGTTGTCGTTTAGAGACAGCACCGCGCCGTTACCCAAGGGCTTTATCGTGGGTACATTTGTGGCGCGCGACAGCGCCGATGCCATGCTGAACAACTTGCGCGCGCGCAAGTTGCCCGTGGAGCTCATTCAAGAACGCCCCGCCACACCAGTGTGGGAGCTGCAGGTGTATGCGGACACCCGCAGCCAAGCCGACGCCTTGCTCAACCGCGTACGCGCACTGCCACGCTACGCCGACTCGCCGCTGCGCGTGGCCGCCTGTGAGCCCTAACAAGCCAGGCGCCTCACACAGCCACGCTTAACCCGCACGCCATCACGCATCAGCAACACACCCCATGCACTTGAACGCTTTGCTCGATGCACTGCGCCCCGTCGCCTATGAAGCTGGCCAGCGCATCATGGCGATCTACGCCATGGGGCAGGACATGCCCAGCAGTGCCAAAGGCGATGGCAGCCCGGTCACCTTGGCCGACCAGGCGGCAGAGGCCATTATTTTGGAGGGCTTGCAGCGCATTGCCCCTCACATCGCTGTGATCTCGGAAGAGAATGCCGCTAGCCACCACTTGGCACCGCCGTCGCAATTCTTTTTAGTAGACCCACTCGATGGCACCAAAGAGTTTTTGAAGCGCGATGGCAAAGGGGCGTTCACCGTCAACATCGCACTCATAGAACAAGGCGTGCCGGTTGCGGGCCTGGTGTACGCGCCGGCCCTGGACCGGATGTTTACCGGCGCCGTGGACATAGGCGCGCAGGAATCGTCTAAGGGCAGGACCCAGGCCATGACGACACGAGCGCCGAGTACCGGCGGACTGATCGCTGTGGCCAGCGAATCGCACCGCGACGATCAAACCAACGCGTGGCTGAGCACGCACCCCATTGCGCAGACCACCGCCATTGGTTCATCGCTGAAATTTTGCTTGCTAGCCGCTGGCCAAGCCGATGTCTACCCGCGCTTCAGTCCCACCATGGAGTGGGACACCGCCGCGGGTGATGCCGTGCTGCGCAGCGCAGGTGGCGTTGTCACGCACGCCGATGCGCGCATGTTTGAGTACGGCAAGCCAGGCTACCGCAACGGCGCTTTTGTCGCATGGGGCCGCCCACCACAGGCGTAAAAAAACCGCCTCGGTCGTGCAACCGGGCGGTTGTGCTAACGCAGCCTGTAACGGCTTACTTGGAAGCGGCCACGCGTGCAATTTCCAAACACTTGTTGGAGTAGCCCCACTCGTTGTCGTACCAAGCCACTACTTTTACAAAGGTGCTGTCCAGTGCGATACCGGCTTCGGCATCAAACACAGAGGTACACACTTCGCCGCGGAAATCAGTGGCCACCACTTTGTCTTCCGTGTAACCCAGCACGCCCTTCATGGCGCCTTGGCTGGCAGCCTTCATGACCGCACAAATTTCTTCGTAGCTGGCTTCCTTGTTCAGCTCCACCGTCAAGTCCACCACCGACACGTCAGACGTGGGCACACGGAAAGACATACCGGTGAGCTTTTTGTTCAACTCTGGAATCACCTTGCCCACAGCCTTGGCAGCGCCTGTGCTGGAAGGAATGATGTTTTCCAAAATGCCACGGCCACCGCGCCAGTCTTTGTTGGATGGGCCGTCCACGGTTTTTTGTGTCGCCGTTGCAGCGTGCACCGTGGTCATCAAGCCGCGCTTGATACCCCAGTTGTCATTGAGCACTTTGGCCACAGGTGCCAAACAGTTGGTGGTGCACGATGCGTTGGAGATGATGGCCTCGCCCGCGTAGCTGTCGTGGTTCACGCCAAACACAAACATAGGGGTGTCGTCCTTAGACGGCGCACTCATGATGACTTTCTTCGCGCCTGCAGCCAAGTGCTTTTCAGCGGTTTCCTTGGTCAAGAACAAGCCTGTGGCCTCGATCACAATGTCTGCACCCACTTCGTTCCACTTGAGGTTGGCAGGGTCGCGCTCGGCGGTGAGGCGAATTTTCTTGCCGTTCACAATCAAAGTCGTGCCATCAACAGATACGTCGCCGTTGAAGCGTCCGTGCACGCTGTCGTACTTGAGCATGTAGGCCAAGTAGTCGGGCTCTAGCAAGTCGTTGATGCCAACGATTTCAATGTCGTCGAAGTTTTGCACTGCTGCGCGAAACACCATGCGGCCGATGCGGCCAAATCCGTTGATGCCTAGTTTGATGGTCATGAAATGTTCTCCAATAAAACTGTAAAAAAACCGAACTCAAAACAAACAAGGCGTGCTCACAGGTGAGGCACGCCTTGTCGCGCTTTACGCTTGCTGCAGCACTTTGTGCACTGTATCTGCCACGTTCTTAGCTGTGAAGCCGAAGTGCTCGAACAACACGGGTGCAGGTGCAGACTCGCCAAAGGTGTCAATGCCCACCACGGCTGCACAGCCATACTTCCACCAGCCGTCGCTGCTGCCCATCTCGACCGCAATGCGCGGCAAGCCTTTTGGCAATACCGATACTTTGTACGCGTTGTCCTGGCGGTCAAACGTGGTGTTGCTGGGCATGGACACCACACGGGTGGCGATACCGCGCGTGGCCAACTCGGCCTGGGCTTTGAGCGCCAGCTGCACCTCTGAGCCTGTGGCAATGATGACGGCTTGCGCACGCTTTTTCATGCCCACTTCACTGGGCTCGGCCAAGACGTAAGCGCCTTTGCTGATTTGGTCCAACTCGCTCTTAGGCGCATAGGGCAGGCCTTGACGCGACAACAACAGCGCCGTGGGCTTGTCGGTGTTTTGCAATGCACTGGCCCATGCCACCGCGGTTTCTGCGGTGTCGCCCGGACGCCAAACGTCTAGGTTGGGAATCAAGCGCAGCGACGCTGCATGCTCGATGGACTGGTGCGTGGGGCCGTCTTCGCCCAAGCCAATGGAGTCGTGCGTGAACACATGAATGACACGCTGCTTCATGAGCGCGGCCATGCGAATGGCGTTGCGGCTGTAATCGCTGAAGGTGAGGAAAGTGCCGCCGTATGGAATGAAGCCACCGTGCAGCGCAATGCCGTTCATGATGGCGGCCATACCAAACTCGCGCACGCCGTAGTTGATGTGACGCCCGGTGTGCACGTCGCCTTGAGCGTCAACCGTTGCCACCACGTCACCCGCGGCATCCATGCGCAGGTTGGGGGTGCACGATGTATTGGTCAGGTTGGAGCCGGTCAAGTCGGCAGAGCCACCCAGCATTTCCGGCAATGCAGCGGTGAAAAACTCCAACGCAATTTGCGAGGCTTTGCGCGAGGCCACCGTCTCGGCCTTGGTGTGGGCCGATACCACCGCATCAAATGCAGTTTGCTGGAAGTTCTTGGGCAAATCACCCTTCATGCGGCGTACAAACTCGCCCGCCAATTTGGGGTGGGCTGCCTTGTAGGCTTTGAACTTGTCGTTCCAAGCCGCTTGCATTTGCTTGCCGTTGGCCGCAGCCGCCCAATCGGCGTACACCTCTTTTGGAATCTCAAATGGCGCGGCCGTCCAGCCAATGGCTGCACGCGTGAGGGCTATTTCTTCAGCACCCAGCGGCTCGCCGTGGGCCTTGGCAGTGTCGGCGCGGTTGGGTGAGCCCTTGCCAATGGAGGTTTTGCACACAATCAATGTGGGCTTGTCGGCACTGGTCTTGGCCGTGGCAATGGCGCGGTCCACGGCATCAACATCGTGGCCATCAATGGGGCCAATCACGTTCCAGCCGTAGGCCTTGAAGCGCGCGGGCGTATCGTCAATGAACCAAGGGGCCACTTGGCCGTCAATGGAAATGCCGTTGTCGTCGTACAAAGCCACCAGCTTGTTCAGACGCCACGCGCCCGCCAATGCGCAGGCTTCGTGGCTGATGCCTTCCATCAAACAACCGTCGCCCAAGAAGGTGTAGGTGTGGTGATCCACCACATCGTGGCCTTCGCGGTTGAACTGCTTGGCCAGCAATTTTTCCGCCAATGCCATACCCACCGCGTTGGTGATGCCTTGGCCCAATGGGCCAGTCGTGGTCTCAATGCCCGGTGTGATGCCCACTTCGGGGTGACCAGGGGTTTTGCTGTGCAGCTTGCGGAAGTGCTTCAACTCGTCCATGGGCAAGTCGTAGCCGGTCAAGTGCAGCAAGGCGTAAATCAACATTGAGCCGTGGCCGTTGGACAGCACAAAGCGGTCGCGGTTGGCCCACATGGGGTCTTTGGGGTTGTGCTTCAAGTGGCGTGACCACAGCGCAACCGCCATGTCTGCCATGCCCATGGGGGCGCCGGGGTGTCCTGAGTTGGCTGCTTGAACGGCGTCCATTGCCAATGCGCGAACGGCATTGGCCATATGTGTGGTGTTGGCCATAGGGTCTTTCGATGAAAACTGGGGATTTGGGGCTTTGTAGCAAAGCCCACCGATTTTAACGGGTTGCAGCCGC
>JANREF010000330.1 GCA_030726195.1 Burkholderiaceae bacterium
GTATCGCACCGACAAGCGAGCTCTGAATCGGTAGCCCCAGGTCGGGCCTTCAATGGGACGCAGCAAAAACGCCGGCTTGCATTTGCCCAAGTGCCACAAGTTGTCCTCCAACACGCGCTGCTTGATCGCGACTTGCGTGCTGGGCTGCAGGTGCTGCATTTTGCAGCCGCCGCAGCTGCCTGCGTGCAAGCCAAAGTGCGGGCACCTGGGTGCGGCCACGCGTTGCGATGACATCTCGTGCACCACTTGCAATGAGGCCATTTCGTAATGTGCTTTTTTGCGGTTCACCTGTGCGCTCACCCACTCGCCGGGCAAAGCGCCATCGACGAACACCACTTTACCGTCGTCTTTGTGGGCTACGCCCTGAGCGTTCAAGTCCATGCTGTGCACGTACAGCCACGACTCGGGTCGGTGGCCCCGCTCTGGCGTCACAGGCCTAGGCTTGGCGGCTTGTTGCTCAATGGGGGTGGCATCTGCGCTAGGCGCTGCGATAGGAGAAGATGGTGCGTGTGAACTCATATTGGTATTGTCGCAGCGTTAGCCAGCCGCCAAGCCATCGCAGGAGGCCAACGACACAGAAAAGACGAGCATAAGAAACGGCCATGAAAAACGGCCCTAAAAAAACCGGCGCTTGTGACAACGCCGGTTGGGCTTCACGGGCGCATGCACACCGCGCTGCGCGCTCAGCCGTGTTTACTTGGGTAGATAGTCGGAGGGGTCGACGGGCTTGCCCAAACGACGCACCTCAAAGTGCAGCTTCACGCGGTCTGCGTCGCTGCTGCCCATGTCGGCAATGCGCTGGCCCTGCTTGACCACCTGGTCTTCACGCACCAACAACGCTTGGTTGTGCGCGTAAGCCGTGAGATAGGTGGTGTTGTGCTTCAAGATGACCAAGTTACCGTAGCCACGCAAGCCAGAGCCCGCGTACACCACACGGCCATCGGCAGCCGCAACGACAGGGTCGCCCGCTTTACCCGCAATGCCAATACCTTTGTTGGTTGCTTCGTCGTACTGTGTAACCACATCGCCTTTGGCGGGCCAAATAAACGCAACGCGGTCGGCATCGTTGCGGCTGTCTTGCTTGTCGCTGACGGCCGATGCACTTTGTGGCGCGGCGCCCGACTGCACAGGGTTCACGATTACCCCATTGTCTTTTGGTTTGGCGCCGGCAGCACCCGCTGCACTGGCTTGCGCATTGGCAGGTGGCACGATGCGCAACACCTGCCCCACCTCCAACACATCGGGGTTGCTGAGCTGATTCCAGCGTGCCAAATCGCGCCAGTCTTGGTTGTACAAACCGCCAATGCCACGCAGCGTGTCGCCGGGCTGCACGCGGTACTCGTCTGGTCCCACAGGGGCTGCGCTGGCTCTGGGCAAAGAACGCGTCTCAACCGGTGCCCTGCCAATGCGTGTGCTCGTGCAAGCACCCAACACCAACGCCAGGCCCACGATTACCGCCGTGTGGCTCCATGCGCGAACGCTGGGATGACTTGCTTTTAAATGACTCATATCTGTCCTAACCTCGTATAACAACAAGAATATACAAAACTTTTTGTACATACACCGCACGCATGTACATCGCTTGCATACAGAACTTGTGCAGGTGAAATTATCACCTATGACTTATGCTACCCCAGACCGCAGGGGTACAAACAACACCGGCTCTAGTATGTGCTGCAACAAACCGGTGGCCGTCTTGTCGATCACGAGCAAGCTTTGCTGCCCACTGGCGGTTTGGGTAGGGGCGACCAAACGCCCGCCCACTGCCAACTGATCAATCCAGGTTTGAGGCACAGCCTCGCCGCCCGCCGCAGAAATAATGGCGGCATAGGGGCCACCGGCAGGGTATCCCTCAAAGCCATCACCGAACAGCAGATGAATGTTGGGGCGCTGCAAGCCGCGTAAGTTGGCCCGCGCTTTGTCGTGCAGGCCCTTCAAACGCTCCATGGAATACACCTCGCGGGCGACGTGGCTCAGCACCGCTGCTTGGTAGCCGCAGCCTGTTCCAATTTCTAGCACGCGCCCCAACGGTGCGTCTGTGCGCTCCAGCAACAACGCCAGCATGCGCGCCACCACGCTGGGCTTGGAGATGGTTTGCCCCAAGCCAATGGGCAAGCTGGTGTCCTCATAGGCTTGGTTGACCAGCGCTGTGTCTACAAACTTGTGCCGCTCCACACGGCCCATGGCTGCCAATACCGCGGGGTGCTCGGTGCCTTGCGCTGCAATGCGCTGCACCATGCGCTCACGCACGCGGCTGGACTCCAGCCCAACCCCTGTGGGCATGCTGGCACCCTTTGCAAACAGCTTCTCTTGCGGGCGCAGGGGCGCGCTTCGAGTCAGCGCAGGGGCCGCACCCTGCATGGCTGCAGATGTGGCACTGGGCAAGGCTCGCGGCGCAGCAGCCTTGCTTGGCAGCGCTGAAGGTGCGTGCTTGGGGCTGATGGTCGTGGTGGTGCCCGCTTTGAATGAGGCTGCCAACCAAGACTTACCGGTGCCGGATGCAGGTTTATTGGCCATGGGTGCGAAGGGGGGGCTGTTGAATGTCCGCTGCGTTCTTTGGGCTTTGGGCTTTGGGCTTTGGTTTTTAGCTCTCAGCTCTTTGCTTTTATGTGTTGTCTAC
>JANREF010000331.1 GCA_030726195.1 Burkholderiaceae bacterium
TATGTCACGCGAAGCGCGCAATTGCTGAGCATCGGATGGTGTAGCCCCTACAATCGGGCAGACCTTTGGCGCTGTTTTGGCGCTCACTACATTACGGAGCTTGTTCAACATGTCCCCAACGACTGTTCAGATCGTCGCCGCATCGCTGTTTGCGCTGGCCCTGATCCATACTTTTTCAACCAAGTTTTTCGAACACCTGGCCCATACACGCCCCGCGCACGCTGGGGTGTGGCATTTGTTGGCTGAGGTGGAAATTGTGTTTGGCTTTTGGGCCATGGTGCTCATCGTCACCATGTCGTTCATGGTGGGCAAAGCCGACGCCGTGGAGTACTTGGATACCCGTAACTTTACAGAGCCCATGTTTGTGTTTGCCATCATGGTGGTCGCAGGCAGCAAGCCGATTTTGCAAGCTGCGTCTGCGGCGGTGCAGGCGCTGGTGCGCGTGATACCTCTGGCTGCGCCAGTGGCGTTTTTCTGGACGGCATTGGCCGTTGTGCCTTTGCTGGGCTCGTTCATCACCGAGCCTGCAGCCATGACCTTGGCTGCTTTGCTGATGCGTGACCGCATTTTCAGCAAGGTCTCCATGCGCTTGCGCTACGCTGCACTGGGCGTGCTGTTTGTGAACATCTCCATCGGTGGCACGCTCACTCCGTTTGCTGCGCCACCTGTGTTGATGGTGGCCGCCAAGTGGAATTACGACTTGATGTTCATGCTCACCCACATTGGCTGGAAAGCCGCCATTGCCGTGATGATCAACGCCAGCGCGCTGACCTTCTTGTTCCGTAAAGAACTCACAGGCCTGAGCTACTCATCCGACTCACCCTACACCGGTGTGCCGCTGCCCATGATTGCGCTGCATGCGCTGTTTTTACTGGGTATTGTGGTGTTTTCCCACCACCCAGCGGCCTTCATCGCTATCTTCTTGTTGTTCATGGGCATTGCTACGGCTTACCCGCAGCACCAAGAGCGCTTGATTTTGCGTGAGGGTTTGTTGGTAGGGTTCTTCTTGGCTGGTTTGGTTGTGTTGGGCGGCATGCAGCAGTGGTGGTTACAGCCCGCACTGCTGTCTATGGACGAGACGCAGGTGTACTTTGGCGCCACCGCCTTGACGGCCATTACCGACAACGCGGCCCTGACCTACTTGGGTTCTTTGGTGGAGGGCTTGAGCGACGAGTTCAAGTACGCCTTGGTCACCGGTGCGGTCACCGGTGGTGGTTTGACCATCATTGCCAACGCGCCCAACCCAGCCGGTGCGTCCATTTTGAAGGGTACCTTCGACGAAGGCGCGATCAATCCCTTGGGCTTGCTCGCTGGCGCTTTGGCGCCAACCTTGGTGGCCATTGCGTGCTTCCGCGCCTTCCCTTTCTAACGTTCACGTTCTGATGGTCTGGGTATGAGGGCCTGTGCGCTGCTGTAGTCGCGCAGGCTGTGGTACCCGGATACGACAAAGCCACCGTGCAGTTTGCAGGGTGGCTTTTTTTATGCTGGGGTGTGCATGCCGCGATGGGTCGTGGTGTTCAGCTGTCGTGCAGTGCGTAAAACTGCCTGATGGCAGCCCAAGCATCTTGCGGTGTATCCACGTACGTGATGAGCGCCAAGTCTTCTGGGGAAATGGTGCCCTCGTCTAGCAGCACGTCTAGGTTCAACAGGCCTTTCCAATAGGCACTGCCAAACAAGACAATCGGCACGGGCGTGACCTTTTTACATTGCACCAGCGTGATGATTTCAAACAACTCATCCAAGGTGCCAAAGCCGCCCGGAAACGCAACCAATGCCTTGGCACGCATCATGAAATGCATTTTGCGCAGTGCGAAGTAATGAAACTTAAAGCTCAGCTCTGGTGAGACATACGGGTTGGGCTGTTGCTCGTGGGGCAGGGCGATATTCAGACCCACGGTCGGGGCGCCAGCTTCGGATGCGCCGCGGTTGGCCGCCTCCATGATGCCAGGGCCGCCGCCAGTGCAAATGAACAAGCGATGTTGCGGTGGCTGGGCGAGGCTGTGCTGCGCGACCAAGTGTGCAAAGGCTCTAGCGCCTTCGTAATAGCGCGCATTGCGCTGAAGCCGTTGCGCCACCTCTAGCGCTTGGGCGTCGCCGCTGGCTTGCGCTTGGTGCAGCATGTGGTCGGCGCTGGCTTGGTCCTTGAAGCGGGCGCTGCCAAACACGACGATGGTGTGATCCACACCCAAGCCCTCTTGTACCAAGTCGGGCTTGCTCAACTCGAGTTGGAAGCGCACACCGCGCATCTCGCGGCGCAGCATGAACTCAGGGTCGGCAAATGCCAGGCGACCCGCGTCGGCTTGGAGTGGTGAGCCATTGCCTGCGTGGGCTTGCAGGTCTGCCCATGCATCGTGCATGGGGTATTCGGTGATGTCGTTGACGGTGCGCATGCCTGCATTGTGCACTGGCCAAGCGCGTCGGTGGGAAGAGGCCGTGCTTGTGGCTGGTCCAACGGTTGGGCGAAAAAAAAGAGGCCCTCAGGCCTCTTTGGTCTACCTACCGGCAGTTTTGCGGCGGTGCCGCAGCAACGGTACCAGTTGGTGTGGATATTTACACGCGCTTGCGGTATTCGCCAGTGCGGGTGTCCACCTCAATGCGGTCGCCT
>JANREF010000332.1 GCA_030726195.1 Burkholderiaceae bacterium
TGCGCCGGGTGTGATGGATGCGGTGGCCTGCGGCGCTGCTGGCACAGCCGCCTCGGTCTGCGCACGCGCGGCTGTGTGCCACACCAGCAGCGCAGCGCACAGCAAGCTTGCGCACACCAGGGTGTACCCATGTCGCTGTCGCTGTAGTTGCAGCTGTAGTTGCAGCCGTAGTTGTTGCTGTAGCTGCACCGGTATGCGCCACGCCAGGCGCGCAGACACGGGCACGCGCATGGGCTCGGACACAGGCTTAGACCCAGGCCCGCTAGCTTGCTTTGTCCAGCACCGCATAAAAGAAACCATCAAATCCCATGGCCTGATTGTGACCGATCTGGGCTTGCGGGTTCACTTGCCGGTTTGCGATTAATTCGGGCGCGTTCAAGTCTGGCCCAGGGCCGTGTGATGCCGCGGCAACCGTCCCCAATTCGCTGACATTGCCAATTCCGCCTAGGCCCCCAACATCTGCGAAGTCGTCGCTCTGGACGGCTGGTTTGGCTTGGTGGGTTTGCTGGGTGTGCTGGGTTTGTTGGGTTTGTTGGGTTTGGCCAATTTGGCCTGTGATGCGGCCGTCAACGTCACCAGGCACGATGTGCCCCACGCTGGGCACCAGCTGCGCATCGGGGTGACGCTGCAAAAAGCCCTCGATTTGCCACTGCCCCTCCTCCTTGAAGGTCGAGCAAGTGCAATACACCATGCGCCCGCCAGGCACGAGCTGGGGCCACAAGGCCTCCAGCAAGTCGCGTTGCTGGGCCATCAGCTGATCAATGTCCGACTCGCGGCGCAACCACGGCACATCCGGGTGGCGGCGCACAATGCCAGAGGCCGTACACGGCGCGTCCAGCAAGATGGCATCAAACGGACCGCTGTCGCACCAAGCGCCACGCTGCGCCGCATCGGCCACCACCACGGTGGCGTGCAGACCCAAACGCTGCAGGGTGCCGTGTATGCGCTGGGCTCGCGACTCATCTATTTCCAGCGCCGTCATCAGGGGCGCCATATCCGATCCGGCGCACGAGGCTGGCGCAGCCTCCAGCACATGGGCTGTTTTGCCGCCGGGCGCGGCGCACGCGTCCAGTAACAACGGCGCGCGCGCGCACGCACCATTCACCAAACGCTGCAGGTGTGGGCTTTGCCACAGGTAATGCGCCGCCAGCTGCGGCGAGCCATCTTGCACCGACACGTCGCCTTGCTCGAAACCGGGTAAGTCGTACACCGACTGGGGCTTGTCCAGCACAACGGCTGCAGCGCCCGCCCCCAGCAAAGCCTGCGCGCCCATGCCCGCGGCTTGCAGCTGGGCGATGTAGTCGTCACGGCTGTGGCGCTGGGCGTTCACGCGCAAGACCATGGGCGCTGCGCGCTGGTTGGCTCGCAACATCTCTTGCCAGTGGCCAGGGTATTGGCTGCGCAAACGTTTGATCCACCAAATAGGGTGGTTGAACGCCACCACCCAGTCGCTCGTGGCGGCCGTATCGATGGCATCGTAGTCACGCAGTAAGGTGCGCAAGCTGCCATTGATAAAGCCCGCAGCAGCCTTGAGCTTGTGACTGGCCTTACAGGCCTTCACCGCCTCGTCCACCACCACATGGCTGGCATAGCCACTGGGCTGACGCAACAGCGCCACGCAACTCAGCAGCAGTGCACGCACTGGCGCGGCAGGTGATTTTTTGGCCAGTGTCGGTAGCACAGCATGGGCCCAGGCCCATTGACGCAACACCGAGTAGGCCAAGGCCTGCACACCCGCGCGCAACTCTGCAGGCGTTTTAGCCAGCGCAGCATCAATGTTGCGCCCAGCGCCAACCGCTTGCACACAGCCAGCGACCCAAGGCAACTGGTCGGCCAATGTGGCGCGCGGCGCAGTGCTGGCTGTGCTTGAGCGTGTTGGCTTTCGCTGTCCTGAAACGGCTGCCTCGGCGCTCATACGGTCTTGACGCGCGCCGCACCAGACGTCGCACACAGCATCAAAGGAATCATCACGGCGAACAATGCAAACTCATTGGCAATCCAAAAAGGGCCGTGCGTCAGGCTGTCTGCCACCAACACCGCGATGACACTCGCCGCCGCACCGCTGACCGCCGGATTGGGAATGCGCCACGCCGCGCGCAAGGCGCTCAGGATGAATGCAAGATACAAAGCCAATCCCACCAGGCCGTTCTCCACCCCAAAGAATAAAAACTGGTTGTGTGAGTGTGAGCAAGAGATACGACAGGTCACGGGGTCTGAGAAGTGCGCAGAGGCCGCCTGCGGGTAGCCGCCAGAGCCCGTACCGAGCAGAGGCCGTTGCTGTATCGCCTCCAGCGCAAACGACCACATGGCCAAGCGCGCGCCAACAGACGTGTGGTTACGTGCCGTGCCTGAGATTTGCGACTCCGTGATGATGCGGTCTATGCGCTCCTGCACTGTGCTGGACTGCTTGTAAGCCGCAAACGACAGCAACAACACCAGCACCAGCCCAACGACAACGCGCCACAGCGGACGACGCCACGCCACAAACACCACGGCTACAGCAACCAAGGCCAAGTAACCCGTTCGCCCTGTCGCAAAATAACCAATCACAATGGCTGCGCCAGCGGCACCAAGGGCAAACAATGCAGCCTTCAGCC
>JANREF010000333.1:0-11522 GCA_030726195.1 Burkholderiaceae bacterium
CGCTGCGCTCTGGCCACCCAAATGCTGTAGCTCACAATCACAATGGTCACGGTGGCAATAAGCAAAGTGGCCGCCGCATAAACGGTGGGATTGATGCCTCGACGCGCATACGTGAATATGGCCTGTGGCAGGGTGGTCACACCCGGGCCAGACAAAAACTCTGAAATCACCACATCGTCAAACGACAACGTAAAAGTGAGCAACCACGCAGAAATCATGGCCGGCGCAATATTGGGTAGCGTCACCAAAAAGAACACCTGTGCAGGGCGGCAACCCAAGTCCATGGCTGCCTCTTCAATCGAACGGTCCATTTCACGCAGGCGCGATTGGATGACGACCATGGCATACGCCATGCCCATGAGCGTGTGGCCAAACACAATGGTGATAAAGCCGCGCTCAGGCCAACCAAAGCCAAACCACGACTCGGTGGTGCGCTGCACCGCCACCATCATGAGCAGCAGTGACAAGCCAATGATCACCTCGGGCATCACCAGCGGCGCATTGATCATGCCGGAGAACAAGGCGCGGCCCTTGAAGCGCGTGTAGCGCACCAATACGAACGCGGCAAACGTGCCCAAAATGGCAGACAGCGTACCGGTGGTCAACGCGACCTTGAGCGACAACCAAAACCCATCGATCAGGCGGCCATCATTCATGAGCGCCTCGTACCAGCGCAGCGAAAAGCCAGTGAAGCGCGCGTCTTGACGCGTGCTATTGAAAGAAAACACGATGAGAAAAGCCAGCGGCAAATACAAAAATGCAAACACCACCGTCATCCACACGCGAGACGTGTGTTTGGCCAGCCAAGCAGATAAGCGTCTCATGACTGTGCTCCCGACTGCGCTTGGCGCTCACCGCTGTAGTGGTAATACAAAGCCAAGGGCACCAAGATGAGCAAAATCATGATGGCGGCCAACGCCGATGCGCGTGGCCAATTGTTGGAGCTGAACATCTCGTCCCACACCACTCGTCCAATCATGAGGTTTTCCGCACCGCCCAACAACGAAGGAATCACAAACTCCCCCACCGACGGTATAAACACCAACATAGAGCCCGCGACAATGCCCGCTTTAGACAATGGCACTGTGATCAGCCAAAATGCTTTGAATGGACTGGCGCCTAAATCGTAGGCCGCCTCTAACAAGCGGTAATCCATCTTGACCAAGGTGGCGTACAGCGGCAACACCATGAACGGCAGATACACATAGGTCATGCCCACCAACATGGATACATCGGTGTACAGCATGTGCAAGGGCTCGTTGATCAGACCCATGGATATGAACAAGCGGTTGAGCACGCCGTTGTCGGCCAAGATACCTTTCCATGCGTACACGCGCAACAAAAAGCTGGTCCAAAACGGCAACATGATCATCATCAGCAACGCGGGGCGCACACGCTCGGAGCTGCGAGCGATGAAGTAGGCGAACGGATAGCCAATGATCAAGCAAAACACCGTGGTGAGTGCCGCATACCGAATCGAGGTGGCGTAGGCCTCCATGTAAATGGTGGCCTCACCGGGGTTTTGGTAGTCCCACACGATGGAGACGTAGTTGGCCAGCTTGAGCTTGAGCGTCCAAATGCCATCTTGCAACACCGCCAACGGTACAAACGGATCCACACCACCGCCCATATCGGTCACGCTGATGCGCAACAAAATGAGAAACGGCAGCGCAAAAAACACCAACAGCCACGCATAGGGCACGCCAATGACGCCCCGCTTGCCCGCCCTACCCAGTAATTGCCATATGTAGTTCATAACCCAGCCCTATGCATCAAGAGGTGAGCACAATGGCCGCCTCTTCAGGCCACCAAAAATAAACTTGGTCGTTCCAAGTGATGTCACTGGTTTCGTAACGCGAAGTGTTGGCCTGCGTGATTTTGATGCGTTGCTTAGAGGGCAACTCAACAATGTAGGTGTTGTAAGAGCCGAAGTAGGCAATTTCCATCACCTCTGCGCGGAACAGGTTGACGTGCACGTCGGCGGGGCGCTCTTTGGCAATGCTGATTTTCTCTGGGCGCACCGCAGCCGTCAGCTCTCGGCCCAAGTTGCCGGACACGGCGTGGTTGATGCGCACCACGCCCGCGGGTGTGGTGATCTCGCAAGCATCGGGCTCGTCCAGCGACATGTGGCCATCAAACAGATTGACGTTGCCAATGAAGTCGGCCACGAAGCGGCAGTTGGGATATTCGTAAATGTCGCTGGGCGTACCCACTTGTAAAACCTTGCCTTGGCTCATCACAGCAATGCGCGAGGCCATGGTCATGGCCTCTTCTTGGTCGTGGGTCACCATGACACAGGTCACGCCAACGGCTTCAATGATGTTGACCAACTCAAACTGTGTGCGCTCGCGCAGCTTTTTATCCAATGCGCCCAGCGGCTCGTCCAACAACAACAGCTTGGGGCGTTTGGCCAAGCTGCGCGCCAATGCCACACGCTGCTGCTGACCGCCTGACAACTGGTGGGGCTTGCGCTTGGCATAGTTGCTCAGCTGCACCAAGCCGAGCATTTCGTCCACACGCGACTTCACTTCAGTACGCGGCAGGCCTTCGCGCTTCAGACCAAACGCCACGTTCTCCCACACGCTGAGGTGCGGAAACAAAGCGTAAGACTGGAACATCATGTTGATGGGGCGCTCATAGGGCGGCATGGCCGCAATGTCTTGACCGCCCAACAACACGCGCCCAGAGGTGGGCGTCTCAAAGCCAGCCAACATGCGCAGCAGCGTGGACTTGCCACAGCCTGAGCTGCCCAATAAAGCAAATATTTCGCCCTTGTCTATGGACAAAGACACTTGGTCAACCGCGGCCACTTCGTCAAACCGTTTGAGCAGGTCAACCGTCTGCAAATAGCCTTGCGCGGCACTATTGGGCGTGTTTGCTGTCATGTCTGTGATGATGAAGCGCCGGCCCAAGAGGCCGCGCGGTTATGAAAAAAAGCCGCAAACGCCAACGCTGCGTTGACGGGTACGGCTTGGTGTGAGAGTGGCAATCCAGCGCGACCTGCGCCGCGCTGGGGGTCAAGCTTGCAAGTCGGCGTCGCGATCAATGAGGCTTGCTGCAGCCTATTCATCACCGACTCGCTGCGCTTTAACTGCCTTTTTTGAACGCGGTGTACGCGTTGGCCATGGCTTCACGTGCAGCCGCAGTGAAGTTGCCAGGTGGCACCATGCGCGCCATGTTCTCGTCGTCCACGTAGATGGTGGGGTTGTTGGCAATCGCTGGGTCAACCAGTGGCTTGGCCGCTTTGTTGCCTGCGGGGTACTGCATTTCATTGGTGAATGTTGCAGACACTTCAGCGCGCAAGAAGTGGTTCAAGAACAGGTGTGCGTTGTTCACGTGCTTGGCGTCCGCAGGAATGGCCACCGTGTCAAAGAAGATCAAGCCGCCAGTGGTTGGCAGCAAGGCCTCGATGACTTCGCTGCTTTGGTTCTCAACCGCACGCTCACGCGCGATGTTGATGTCGCCAGACCAGCCAATGGCCACACAGGCTTTACCGCCGGCCAAGTCGTCGATGAGCGTGGACGAGAACATGCGCACGTCTGGGCGCACTTTCTCCAACATGGCCAAGGCGGCCTTGTAGTCGTCTGGGTTGTTGGAGTACGCGTCTTTGCCTACGTAATGCAACGCAACTGGCAAGATTTCAGTGGGTGAGTCCAGGTAGGCAATGCCACAAGACTTGAGCTTGTTGGTGTACTTGGGGTCAAACACCAAGTCCCACGCGTTCTCGGGCATGGCCATGCCGCCCAATGCTTTTTCCAAGCGGCCTTTGTTGATGCCAACCGTGGTGAAGCCCCAACCCCAAGGGAAGATGTATTGGTTGCCCGGGTCGACCAGCTCCAACTTCTTCAACACGCCAGCGTCTAGGTTGCCGTAGTTGGACAGCTTGGTTTTATCCAGCTTTTGCAACAGGCCGCCGTCAATTTGGGGCTTGGCGAATACCGAACCAGGCATGACGATGTCGTAGCCAGAGTTGCCCGCTACCAGTTTGGCGTGCAGCGCTTCGTTGGTTTCAAATGTTTGGTAGTTGACCTTGATGCCTGTTTCTCTTTCGAAGTCAGGGATCATGGACTCACTGATGTAGTCAGGCCAGTTGTAGATATTGAGCACTTTTTCTTCGGTGTTGGCCACCGCTGTCGCTGCAGCAGGTGCTGCCGCTTGCTCTTCTTTTTGGCCGCATGCCACCAACAGGGCTGCAACTGCAGCCAACGCAAACATGTGTTTCTTCAACATCTGCACTTCTCCATTAAAAGGGGATACCACTAACAAAACCTAGACAGCACAAGCGCTGTTGTACAACACACGCCGCTACCAGTCTAAACACCTCTTCACCATACGACGTGTTCGCCAGCAAAGCCAACGCACGCAGCCACTATTGTAAAAACAGATTATGGCCGCGCAACACTAGAACTGACCCGCAGCTTGCAATTGGGCCAGTGTTTTGTCCAACACCAGCGTGATCAGGGCGCTCAGCTCGTCAATATCACTGCGCTGCATGATGAGTGGCGGCGCAATGATCATGCGGTTGCCCACGGCGCGCATGATGAGGCCATTGTCAAAACAATGCGTGCGGCACATCATGCCCACATCCAAATCGCTTGGGAACGGCTCGCCTGTGGCCTTGTCTTTGAGTAGCAACAGCCCACCCACCATGCCGCAGGTCTCGGCACGTCCCACCAAGGGGTGCTGGGCAAGCTTGGCAAACACTTCGGCCAAATAAGGCCCGGTGTCGGTGCGCACGCGCTCGACCAAACCCTCTTTTTCCATCAAGTCCAGGTTGGCCAAGGCTACGGCGCAAGCCACAGGGTGGCCGCTGTAGGTGTAGCCATGGTTGAATTCCCCGCCTTGCTCAATGAGCACCTTGGCCACGCGGTCGCCCACCATCACGCCGCCCAGGGGGATGTAGCCACTGGTCACCGCCTTGGCAAAGGTGACCAGGTCGGGCTTGTAGCCAAACTTCTCGTAGGCAAACCAGTGTCCCAAGCGGCCAAAGGCACAAATGACCTCGTCCGAGATGAGCAAAATGCCGTACTTGTCGACGATGCGCTGAATTTCTGGCCAGTAGGTGTGGGGCGGCACGATCACGCCACCCGCGCCTTGCACGGGTTCGGCAATGAAGGCCGCCACCGTATCGGCGCCCAACTCCAGTATCTTGGCCTCCAACCAGCCAGCAGCACGCACGCCAAAATCGGCCTCGCTCTCACCGGGCAAGGCATTTTCAAAGTGGTAGGGCTGCTCGATGTGGGCAATATTGGGTATGGGCAAGTCGCCCTGCGCATGCATGCCACTCATGCCACCCAATGAGGCGCCCGCCATGGTGGAGCCATGGTAGCCGTTCACGCGCCCAATGATGACCTTGCGCTGCGGCTGGCCCATCAGGTCCCAGTAGCGCCTGACCATGCGCACGTTGGAGTCGTTGCTTTCCGAGCCACTGCTGGAATAGAACACATGCTCAAAGTGACGCCCATCGACAGAGGGCGCCAGTCGGGCCAAACGCGTGGCCAGCTCAACGGCTGGCACATTGGTGGTTTGAAAGAAGCTGTTGTAGTAGGGCAGCTTCATCATTTGATCGCGCGCGGCATCAGCCAACTCCGCGCGGCCGTAACCCACGCTCACGCACCACAGGCCACTCATGGCGTCTAGCATTTTGTGGCCATCGGCGTCCCACACATAAATGCCTTGGGCTTTCACGATGACTTTAGAGCCTCTGCTGGCAAGGTCCTTGAAGTCGGTGAATGGGTGTAAGAAGTGCGCCGCATCTTGTGCCTGTATGGCTTTGATGTCTAAGGCGTGGTCGGGTGCGTTCATGGGTCCTCCTGAAACTGGGCGGTCGTGTGTTTGGCGAGCGTTAAACGTGCAACAACAAATGCTCGCGCTCCCACGGCGAGATGACTTGCATGAACTCCGCAAACTCCACTTCTTTGATTTCGGTATACACAGTGATGAAGTCTTGGCCCAACACGTCGTGCAAATCAGAGTCACGGCGCAGCCAGTCCAACGACTCGCCCAAACTGCGTGGCAATGCGTGCGGCGACAAGTAGGCGTCGCCCTTCATTTCGGGCTTGGGCTCAATTTTGTTTTTCATGCCTAAGTAACCACAGGCCAAGGTCACAGCCAGCGCCACATACGGGTTGGCGTCGGCACCGCTGATGCGGTTTTCAATGCGGCGAGCCTGCGGCGATGAGATGGGTGAGCGTATGCCAACGGTGCGGTTGTCGTGGCCCCATTCAATGT
This sequence comes from Burkholderiaceae bacterium, assembly GCA_030726195.1. Lineage (GTDB taxonomy): Bacteria > Pseudomonadota > Gammaproteobacteria > Burkholderiales > Burkholderiaceae_C > RS62. The sequence goes on from JANREF010000333.1 coordinate 6,232, forward strand.
TGATGGGGGCTGCAGTGTTGGGCGTTAGGCGGCGGTAGCTGTTCACATACGGTGCCACCAGCGCCATGGCCGATGGCATGTACCGCTGCAAGCCGCCAATGTAGTGCCCAAAAGCTGCTGTTGCAGAGCCGTCCTTGTTGCTGAAAATGTTTTCGCCGTCTTGGTTCAAGATGCTTTGGTGGATGTGCATGGCGCTGCCCGGTTCACCAGCAATCGGCTTGGCCATGAAAGTGGCGTACATGTCGTGGCGCATGGCCGCTTCACGCACCGTGCGCTTGAAGAAAAACACCTCGTCGGCCAAACCCATTGGGCTGGAGTGGAAGAAGTTAATCTCCATTTGGCCCGCGCCAATTTCGTGGATCAAGGTGTCCACGTTCAACTCCATCTTTTCACAGTAGTCGTAGATGTCTTCAAACAATGGGTCAAATTCGTTGACCGCATCAATGCTGTAAGCCTGGCGCGATGTCTCGGCACGCCCGCTGCGGCCAATGGGTGGGCGCAGCAATGTATTGGGGTCGGTGTTGCGCGCCACCAAGTAAAACTCCAGCTCGGGCGCCACAATGGGGTCCCAGCCTTCGGCCTTGAACAGGTCACACACCTTGCGCAGCACACTGCGCGGTGCATGCGCAATGAGCTTGCCGTGCCGGTCATAACAGTCGTGAATGACTTGTGCCGTTGGGTCGGTGGCCCACGGCACGATGCGCACGGTAGCCGGGTCAGGGCGCAAATGCATGTCACTGTCCACCGGACTGATCACGTCGTAGTAGGGGCCCGCTTGCGGAAACTCACCCGTCACGCCCATGGCTACAACTGCCTCGGGGAGGCGCATGCCGCGGTCTTCGTAAAATTTTTCTCGCGGCAAAATTTTGCCTCGCGCCACACCCGTCAAGTCGGGCACCAAGCACTCGACCTCGGTGACGCGGCGCTCATTGAGCCATTGTTCTAAATCGCTGAAAGTTTGAATATTTTTGTTCGTCATATACACATAAGGTGGGTTGATGTGCGCGTGTACCGCTGTGATCAGCGGTGCCACTGCAGTGGCACAACATGCGACTTCGCCTGCGGGCTGCAGGCCAGGCTGCGGCCCGGTTTACGGGACAGCTTCCACCGACTTAGACAACAAACCTTGCACACGCTGGGCCCCACGCTGGGCACAGGCTTGACCAAACGATTTGAAAATCGCTGCATAAAACGGGTTGTCCCAGCAGTGCCACTCGGGGTGAAACTGCATGCCATAGGCAAAGGTGCGCGCGCCCTTCACGCCAAACGCCTCCACCACACCGTCCGGAGCAAATGCCAATGCCTCTAAACCGTCGGCCAACCTATCCACACCTTGCCCGTGCAAGGAGTTGACCATGGTGCTGGTGCCGCCCGCCCACTGCTCAAGCGCAGAGTTGGGCACGATGTCGATGGCGTGCGCCACCTGATACTGATCGTCAAAGCCGCGGCTTTTGTCTTCTCGGTGGTCCATCTTGCCCGGCAAGTTGTGCACCTGCTGGTGCAAGCTACCGCCCAATGCGACGTTGATTTCTTGAAAGCCGCGACACACCCCCAACAACGGCACCTCTTGCGCCACACACGCGGTGACCAAGGCCAAGGTGAGGGCGTCGCGCTTGGGGTCTAGTGGCAAACTGGTATCGGCCACTGTTTGGCCAAAATGACTGGGGTGGATGTTGGCGGGCGAGCCCGTGAGCATGACGCCGTCCACCAAAGACAACAAGGCATCAACATCATCCGCACCCGCCAAAGGAAAGGTGCAGGGTTGCGCCTGGGCACAGGTGGTGAGTGCGCGGGCGTACTTCTCACCCAGCACCAAAAACGGCGCGGCCTGGTGGGCTTCGCCCAACAAGCGGTTGTCCATCGGTAGCCATACCAAGCTAGGGGTGGCGGTCATGACTGTCTCCTATTCGATTCCATTCTGCCTGAGGAATGGTCAAAAAATGGTGCGTAAGACCTAGTATTTACCAACCCCACATCGGCATGTCTCAGCCCTTTTTGCTAACCACTTTGCAAATCTATTTGCACACCTCTTTGCACACCCCTTTGCACACCATTTGGCACGCCAGTGGCACATCACCCGAACACCGATTGCATCGCTGCGACACGCCCATAAAAAAACCCCCATAGCTTGACGCTACAGGGGTTGTGCCAGCTGTTGGGCGGTCAATACGATGTGTCGTATTGCCAGCCCAATGCTTGGGTTGGGCGTTGGGTCTTAGCGACCGTACACCAACCCCGGCAACCAGGTTGCAACACCCGGAACCACCACCACGATGAACAGGGCGAATACTTGGATGGCCAAGAACACCAGTGATGAGCGGAAAATGGTGGCCATCTTCACATGCGCCGGCGCGACACCGCGAATGTAGAACAGGGCGTAACCAAACGGTGGGCTCAAGAAGCTCATTTGCATGTTGATCAGGTACAGCACGCCGAACCACAACACCGCCTCGTCGGGGGTGGGGCCAGGCAGTCCGAACAGACCATCAAACGTGAGCGACTTGATGATGGGCACGAAGATTGGCACGGCCAACAACAAAATACCCACCCAATCCAAGAACATGCCCAGGACCACCAACAAAATCATCATCAACAGCAAAATGCCATAAGCACTCCAGCCGGTGCTGAGGATGGTCTCCGTGATAAAGGCTTGGCCGCCTTGCAAAATGTACAAGCCCACGAAAATAGACGCGCCAAAAATAATCCACAGCACCATGGCCGTGGCTTTTACCGTGCCCGTACTGGCTTCGATCACGCCCTTGAGGCTCAAGCGCTTGTGCATAGCCGCCACACCCATGGCACCAAAACTGCCCAGGCCGGCGGCCTCAACAGGTGTGGCGATACCGGCAAACAGCAAGCCCAACACCATCATGACCAACAAAATTGGTGCAATCAAGCGGCGCAGCAAGGCTACCTTTTGTGTAAAGCTCAACCGCTCTTCAACCGGCACGGGCGGGCCCAGCTTGGGGTTGATGGTGGTGCGAATGACCACGTAAGCGATGTACATGCCTGAGAGCAGCAAGCCTGGCATGACGCTGCCCAAGTACAACTCACCCACGGACTGTTGTGCCACCACGGCGTACAAAATCGCCAAGATAGAAGGCGGAATCAACACGCCCAGCGTACCGCCGGCCATGATGGAACCAATGGCGATTTCTTCGTCGTAATTGCGCTTGAGCATGGCTGGCAGCGCAATGATGCCCATGGTCACAATGGCAGCACCCACCACACCCACCATCGCGGCAAGCAGGGTTGAGGCCACGATGGTTGCGACAGCCAAACCGCCGTGCAAGCCACCCATCCACTGGTATACGGCGTCGAACAGCTCTTCAATCAGACCCGCGCGCTCCAACATGGTGGCCATGAAGATGAACAGCGGAATCGCTGCCAAATCCGGATTGGTCATCATGGGGAAAATGCGGCTTGGAATGATGTTGAGCATGGCGGCGTCGCCAAGCAAATACAAAAACACCACTCCCAAGCCACCCGCCACAAAGGCCAGCGGCAAACCTGCCATGAGCAGGACAAACAACGAACCAAACATGATCCATGTCAGCGTCGACATGTTGGCATCCGCCAAAACGCCTTGCATACGGAACAAGAAGAAATCGTCGCCCCATGGGTCGTAGAAAGCGATATTGACCGCCTCGACACCGACGACGGCCGCGACCAATAAGGCCAGGCCATACGTCCATATCCGCGAGCGGTTCGCCGCGGCTAGAGTTGCTGCGCTCATGCGTTCACCTCGTCTTTCAAGCACGTCTCGTACGTGCGAATGTCTTTAATCAAGCGTGAAATACCCGCCAGCAAAATCAATACAGCGCCTGTAAACATCAACAGCTTCACGGGCCAGTACTGCACTTGCCACGTCTCAACCGAACGCTCGTCCATGGCCAAGCTCTCAACGCCAAAGCGCCAAGATGTAGACAGCATCGCAAAGATGAAGATGAAGAAAAACACCGATGTGACCACGTCAAACGCGGCTTTGCGCCTGGGTGGCAGCTTGGTGTACAGCACGTCCACACGCACGTGTGAGCCATGCAGCAAGCCGTAGGCACCAATCATCATGTACTGCATGCCAAACAGCAAAAAGCTGGACTCATGCACCCAAATCGTGGGCATGTTGAACAAATAGCGGGCAACCACTTCGTAGGTGTATGCGCACACCGCCGTCATGCTCCACAACGCAACAAACAAGCCCGAGCGGTCGCTGATCCAGTCGATGGCACGCTCGATGGGCCCGGCATCATTCTCGTAAGGCACCGCAGGCAACACGCCCTTGGAGTGGCCAATGGCCATCACAACCAGAGGCATAAAAGCCAACCAGCCCCAGTACACCCAATGCGGCAGTACAAAACCGATGCTTTCTAAGTTCATTTCCAAATTCCCAAAAAAATGAGCGGCACAACGCGCCGCTCAGTGTGACAAAACCAACCCACACTAACGGGTAGGTCGGTTTGACATGCTTAGTACCCGTCTCTTTACAGTGACAAGCCCTTCAGGTCGGCGTCGGTCACGTAGCCCATTACGCCGTTCTTCATGTAGTCGAGCTGCAACTTGAACACGGCCTTGGCGTCCGCATCCTTGTTCGCCCAACGGAACCATGCTGGAATTGCGGCCTTGCGGAACTGGTCCACGTCGGCTTGAGACAAGCGGGAGACGGTGGTACCGGCTGCTGCAAACTTGGCCATCGCGTCGACGTTGGCTTTTTGGATGGCGGTGTATTGTGTCAACGAGAAGTTGCGCACCTGGTCTTCGACCAAACCTTGCATGCCCTTTGACAAACGCTTCCAAGCGCCCATGTTGACGGTCAAGTCCATCAAGTCCACAGGCTGGTACACGCTCATCATGCCGGGTGGGCCCATGAGGATGTACTTGGTCACTTGGTGGAAGCCCAAGTCGTAGTTCACGGCTGGGCCCACAAAGTCGGCCGCATCAATCGTGCCTTTTTCCAGGGCGGGGAAAATGTCTGAGCCTGGCAATGCCACGGTTGACACACCGAACTCTTGGAACACTTCAGAGACCATACCGCCTGGCAAACGAATCTTCTTGCCCTTCATGTCGGCCAACGAGCTCATTGGCACTTTGGAGTGAATGATGTTGGCGTCGTGCTGGATAGGACCAACGTAGAACAAACCTTGCTTGGCGTAAATCTTACGCGCCATGTCCAACATGCCCAGGCCGTAGAACAAGGTGTCCCACTGTGCAGGTTGATCTGGACCCATGGGGTAGCTGGACAAGAACACGGTTGCTGGCATCTTGCCGGCCCAGTACAGGGTCCATGGGTTCAT
>JANREF010000333.1:11622-13420 GCA_030726195.1 Burkholderiaceae bacterium
ACCGCGACGTGATTTGATATCCATATTCCAGCTCCTAATGTTTTGGGGAAGATTTACTTTCGACCCGTGCAGTGTGTGGGTGTTGTGTACATCACGTGATGGTGTAAACCCTAGATGTGTCCCGCTCGCGTCAAACGCCGGCGTGTGTTGACACACGGCAGGCAAGCCGCACAGCCAAAAAACCCAACAAAAACAACCTTCGACAATTGGCTTGTTGCTTCGCTCACGCGCGGCGTGAATTTATTTCAGGTGCGTGCTACCTCAAAACAAGTCCCGCAAGCGGTGGTACAGCATGCCCGCGGCCAAAGTGGGCGTGCGCAACCACGCCCCGCCTGGGAAGCGCTGATGCTGCAAACGTGCAAACACATCAAAGCTGCTGGCCTGTTGCTGGATGGTTTGAGCCACCATGCGCCCAGCCAAGCCGGTCAAGGCCACACCATGCCCACTGAAACCCTGCAAGTAATACACGTTGTTGGCCAAGCGCCCAAAATCGGGCGCGCGGTTCATGCTGATGTCTACAAAGCCGCCCCAGGTGTAGGCCATGCGGGCCTGGGCCAGTTGCGGAAAGATGGCCACCATGCGCCGACGCATGAATTCGGTGAGATTGGCGGGCGTTTTGGTGGTGTAACTGACCTCGCCACCGAACAACATGCGGTGATCGGCGCTGAAGCGGAAATAGTCCAGTACGAAATTGTTGTCACACACGGCTGCACCGCTGGGAATGATGCTGGCAACCAGGGCCGGCTCCAGGGGCTCCGTGGCTGCGATGTAAGTGCCCACTGGCATGATGCGCGGCGCTATGCTTGGTGCGACGCGTGGACCAAACACCGGCAAGGTGCAGTTACCCGCCAACACCACGTGGCTGGCGCTTACGCTGCCATTGGCGGTTTTGACGGTGGCGCGTGCCCCGTGCACCAGGTCCACCACAGCGCTGTGCTCGAACACCTGTACACCCAGTCGCTGCGCTGCCTGCAGCAACCCCAGGCCGTATTTGAGTGGGTGTAAATGACCCGACTGGCGCTCATAGGCACCGGCCAAATAGCGCGCACTGGCAATCTGGCCTGACAGCGCTTGGCCCTCATACCAGTCGCAAGCAAACCCGTATTGGGTGGTCAGTGCATCCACCTCGGCCCGCAGCTCTCGCACTTTTCGCGGCTTGTCGGCCACGTACAAATAGCCGTGGCGTCGATCGCAGGCGATACCGTGCTCAGCAATGCGCTGGTCTATGAGGTCTATGGCATCAATGGACAGCTGCCACATGCGCTGGGCCTCTTCACGGCCCAGTTGGCGTATCAACTCCTCTTGCCCGCTGGCATAGCCCACAATGGCTTGGCCGCCATTGCGCCCGGAAGCGCCGCTGCACACCCGGTCCGCCTCCAACACCACCACGCGCTGGCCCGACGCGGCCAAGTCCAACGCGGCACTCAGTCCCGCAAAACCGGCCCCCACCACCACCACATCCGCGTGTATGTGGCCTTGCAACGGCGACAGTGCTGGGCCACGCTGCACACTGGCTTCGTAGTAGCTGTTGCGGTTGAGCTGGGTGTCTGACTGCAGCAAGTGGCTCATAGCGGGGTGTTCGGTTGAGTGTGCATAAACGGTGAGCCCCTAACGAGCAAGGCCCTGTGGTGTGGAGTGGCCCACCACACGTCTAATCGGCTTGGCGCTTGGCAACTTGGCCGCACAGGTAGGTCCACACGGCCGTTGCTGCGACGTTGCTGGTGAGCTCCGCGTGGTCGTAGGCGGGGGCAACCTCCACACAATCCATGGCCACTGTGTTGAGCACGCTGAGCGCCTC
>JANREF010000334.1:0-5360 GCA_030726195.1 Burkholderiaceae bacterium
GGGCCGCCAACGACCAGCCACATCAGTGGCTCGCGCCACCAGATCAAACCGGGTTGACGCGCTGGCGTGGCTGACTTGTTGGCCAATTTGTCGGTCAATGTTTGGGCGGCTGTGTCGTGCATGGTTGTACTCATAAAAACATACCTCTTAAAGCTTGCTGCGCCTATCAGCGCGGCATGACAAACGTCGACGACTCGGTCACCGAGGCCCCGTCCGTACCAGTGTTGGTCACAGTTTGCACCACAAACTGCAAGGGATGCGAGCCAGGCGTATAGCTCATGGGCGGCACGCGCACGGCAACGGCAACGGCGCGCAGCTCGGCGGGCAACACATCAAAGACACCATCGTCTTCGGCCGTGAGCACCGCACCGTCTAGGCCTTGAATGCGCACGGCGTAGCGCTGCGTGTGCTCGGTCGCATTCATGAGCTGCAAACGGTAGACGTTTTCTACCCAACCTTTTTCAACCATGCGCGCCAGAGCACCACGGTCGCGGATGACGTCCACGCGCATGGGGTCGCGCAAGAACAAGCTGGTGAACAAGGCCACGGTTATGAGTACCAAGATGCTGGTGTACACCAACACGCGTGGGCGCAACGCACGACGCAACATTTGCGCCTTGCTCCAGCCATTGACCATGCCGTTTTGGGTGGCATATTTCACAAGGCCGCGCTCGTAGCCCATTTTGTCCATGACTTCGTCACACACATCAATACAAGCACCACAGCCAATGCATTCGTACTGCAAGCCGTTGCGAATGTCGATGCCGGTTGGGCACACCTGTACGCACATGGTGCAGTCTATGCAAGACCCCAAGTTCAGCGTGGTGGGATCGGCTGATTTTTTGCGTGCGCCGCGTGGCTCACCACGGTCTTCGTCGTAGGTGACGATCATGGTGTCTTTGTCGAACATGGCGCTTTGAAAGCGTGCGTAGGGACACATGTACTTGCAGACCTGCTCGCGCATAAAGCCGGCATTGCCATAGGTGGCAAAGCCATAAAACAGTACCCAAAACGTTTGCCATGGGCCCAGCGCGTTGGTGATGACGCTGCCCATCAAATCACGCATGGGCGTGAAGTAGCCGACAAACGTGGCCCCTGTCCACAGCGCCACCAACAGCCACAGGCCGTGCTTGGCAGCTTTGCGCGCGGCGCGATTGGCGGTCCAAGCGTTTTTATCCAAGCGCATGCGGGCAGAACGGTCCCCTTCGACCTTGTGCTCTATCCACATGAAAATTTCGGTGTACACAGTTTGTGGGCAAGCGTAGCCACACCACAAACGCCCCGCTACGGCAGTGAACAAAAACAGCGACAACGCGCTGATGATGAGCAAGCCGGTGAGGTAAATGAAGTCTTGCGGGTACAAGATGAGGTTGAAGATGTAAAAGCGTCTGGCCTCTAGATCAAACAACACGGCCTGGCGCTCGTGCAGCGACAACCACGGCAAGCCGTAAAACACAATTTGTGTGGCCCACACAAAAAACCAACGCCAGTTGGTGAACAAGCCTGTCACCGCACGGGCGTATATCTTGGCCTGCGACTGGTACAGCGAGACCGTGACGGCCTCGTCCGCTGCGGCCACTTGGTGCGCGCTGCGTGTGCCTTCGGAGGGCTCGGGGGTGGAATTGGTGTTGCTCACGCTGTGTACCGTTGGCCCTTGAGCACACGGCGCGTGGCCCAAAGGGGCACACGCGTGGGCTGAAAGGCTGTGTTAGGTTGGCAGGTCAACTGGCTTCAGTTGCCAGACTTGCTGGACTTGCCCGAGTTGCTCATGTTCCACACGTAGGCGGTGAGCACGTGAATTTGGTCGCCCGTGAGCTTGGTGTCTTGTGCCGGCATGACGTTGAGCTTGCCTTTGTTGACCATGGTCGCCACGTGGTCCACACCCCAGCCGTGCAACCACACGTCGTCGGTGAGGTTGGGCGCGCCCAATGCGGTATTGCCTTTGCCGTCCATGCCGTGGCATGCCGCACAGGCCACAAACTTGCTCTTGCCAAACGCGGCCTTGATCGAGTCATGTGGACTGCCGGACAAGCTCAACACGTAGTGGGCCAAATTAGTCACGTCTTCACCAGTGCCGACCGCTGCCGCCATGGGCGGCATCATGCCTTGGCGGCCCTGGGTGATGGTGGTTTTGATGGTCTCGGGGTCGCCGCCGTACAACCAGTCTTTGTCCGTCAAGTTGGGGAAGCTTTTGGAGCCGCGCGCATCGGAGCCGTGGCACTGCGCACAGTTGTTCATGAACAAGCGCTCGCCAATGGCGTGTGCCTTGGGGTCCTTGGCGACCTCCTCTACGGGCATGGCGTTGAATGCGGCGTAGATGGGCTCAATGCGGTCTTGGTACTTTTGCACTTCCGTGGCGTGCTGGCCTGTTGAGGTCCAGCCCAAACGGCCTGGGTCAGAGCCCAAGGTGGGGTACAAGAACGCGTACAACAAACCAAACAACACGGTCATGATGAACAAGCCAACCCACCAACGTGGCAAGGGATTGTTCATTTCGCGCAGGTCTTCATCCCACACGTGGCCGGTGGTGTTGTCGCTGGTGGGGTTGACCTTGGTCGTGCCGCTGATCCACAACAACACGGCGCACAACAAAATACTCACCACCGTAATGATGGCAACGTAGTTGGACCAAAAATCACTAATAAAGTCGCTCATGGCGTACCTCTGTCATGCCGGGCGCACAGCGCACCGACGGGTTGTCTATTGGTTGTCTACTTGTCTACTTGTCGACTGGTTTACTGGCTGTCTCAATGGGGCGCTTCGTCGTCAAAGGGCAACCGGGCAGCCTCGTCAAAGTCTGCCTTGTTGCGCCTAGACCAAGCCCAACCCACGATGGTGAGAAAGGCCACAAAGCTCACCACCGTAACGATGGAGCGAATGTCATTGATGTCCATAGCGCGAGTCCTTGTTGCGTGCGTGCACGCTCATTTAAACGACGTACCCATGACCTGCAAATAGGCCACCAAGGCGTCCATTTCGGTCTTGCCTTCAACATCGGCTTTGGCGTTGGCCACATCCTCGTCGGTGTACGGCACGCCCAGTTGCTGCATGCCTTTGACGTGTTGGGTCATGGCCTCGGCGGGCACCATGGCGGTGTTGAGCCATGGGTAAGCGGGCATGTTGGACTCGGGCACCAAGTCACGAGGATTGTTCAAGTGGATGCGGTGCCATTCGTCGCTGTAGCGTCCGCCCACACGCGCCAAATCTGGGCCTGTGCGCTTGCTACCCCACTGGAAGGGGTGGTCGTACACAAATTCGCCAGCGCGTGAGTAGGGGCCGTAGCGCAATGTTTCGGCCTGGAAGGGGCGAATCATTTGCGAGTGGCAGTTGTAACAGCCTTCGCGGATGTACACGTCGCGTCCAGCCAGTTGCAAGGCTGTGTAAGGCTTCAGGCCGGGTACAGCCTCGGTGGTCGAGCGCTGGAAAAACAGCGGCACGATTTCAACCAAGCCCCCCACCGCCAAGACGATGGTGATGAGCACGATCATTAAGAAGTTGTTGGTCTCGATACGCTCGTGCGTGAAACCCTTGATTTTGTGGTCAGACATGTTGTTCGTCCTTTGTCAAATCTGTGGGTTGATCAAGCGTGAGACAGGCGTGGCGAGGGAATGCCCACGGTGGGGATGGTGCTGGCGCGCACGCCTGCCATCGCCGTCATGTAGACGTTCCAAGCCATCACACACATACCGCCCAAGTACATCAAGCCGCCCACCAAACGCACCACATAGAAGGGGAATGTTGCTTTGACAGACTCCACAAAGGTGTAAGTCAAGCTGCCGTCGGGGTTGATGGAGCGCCACATCAGACCTTGCATCACACCGGCAATCCACATCGCGGCGATGTACAACACAATGCCCATGGTGGCCACCCAGAAGTGGATCTCAATGGCTTTGATGGAATGCATTTCCTTGCGGCCAAACAAGCGTGGGATAAGGTAGTACATGGAGCCCATGGTGATGAAGCCCACCCAACCCAAGGCACCAGAGTGCACGTGACCAATGGTCCAGTCGGTGTAGTGGCTCAAGGCGTTCACCGTCTTGATAGACATCATGGGGCCTTCAAACGTGGACATACCGTAGAACGACAGCGACACGATCAGGAAGCGCAAGATGGGGTCGTCGCGCAATTTGTGCCATGCGCCGGACAAGGTCATGATGCCGTTGATCATGCCGCCCCAGCTGGGTGCCAACAAAATGAGTGAGAACACCATGCCTACAGACTGTGTCCAATCGGGCAATGCGGTGTAGTGCAAGTGGTGAGGACCGGCCCACATGTAGGTGAAGATCAGCGCCCAGAAGTGCACGATAGACAAGCGGTAGCTGTAAACGGGTCGACCCGCTTGTTTGGGGATGTAGTAATACATCATGCCCAAGAAGCCTGCGGTCAAGAAAAAGCCCACGGCGTTGTGGCCGTACCACCACTGCACCATGGCGTCTTGCACACCGGCGTAGACCGAGTACGACTTCATCATGCCAACGGGCAGCGCCACGTTGTTGACGATGTGCAACATGGCCACCGCGATGATGAACGCGCCATAAAACCAGTTGGCCACGTAGATGTGGCGCACTTTGCGAATGCCGATGGTGCCGAAGAACACAATCGCATAAGCCACCCACACCACGGCAATCAACAAATCGATGGGCCACTCCAGCTCGGCGTACTCGCGCGACTGGGTGTAACCCAGGGGCAATGTGATGGCAGCAGCCACGATCACCGCTTGCCAGCCCCAGAAGGTGAACTCGGCGAGCTTGTCAAAAATCAAGCGGGTATGGCAGGTGCGCTGCACCACGTAGTAGCTCGTCGCAATGAGACCTGAGCCACCGAAGGCGAAGATCACCGCGTTGGTGTGCAGCGGACGCAAACGGCCGTAGCTCAACCAAGAGATACCCATATTGAGCTCGGGCCAGGTCAGCTGGGCGGCAATGATCACCCCCACCAACATACCCACGACGCCCCACACAATGGTCATGATGGCGAACTGCCTTACAACACGGTCGTTGTAGGCTGTCGCGTTGACTGCACTCTCAAACATGCAAAACTCCTAAAGCTTGTTGCGAGTGAGTGTGTCCTAGTAGAAACCCCAATGGTTTGACTTATGTCAACCGCACCCCGTCTAGACGCAAAAAAGCCCGGTAATCACCGGGCTTTTTGATGGTTCAGGCGGGCATTGAACACTTTGGGATTAATCATCATCCTGCAAAATGCGCTCGCCCTCGCCTTCCAAGTGGTCCAGCTGGCCGCTGTAAATCGCCCAGCCGAACAGGGCAATGATGACCAGCACCAGCGCCACGGAAATGGGGACCAACAAATACAGGATGTCCATAAGCTCTCAGTCTACAGGTCTACGCTACGCACCACAC
>JANREF010000334.1:5460-13418 GCA_030726195.1 Burkholderiaceae bacterium
CCCCCCATCAACCACCAACAATGCGGTGAGGGCTAGGCTGCAATGCATTAGCGGCGGTGGATGGGCTGCGGCAGGTTAGCGGTGATGGCTTCACAACACATTCAGCGGGATCTTGGCGTAGGACACGCCATTGGCCTCAACCGGTGGCAGCTCGCCCGCGCGAATGTTGATTTGCACTGCAGGCAATATCAGCACAGGCATGGCCAAGGTGGCATCGCGTGCGGTGCGCATGGCGATGAACTCGGCTTCGCTGATGCTGTCGTTGACATGGATGTTGCCCGCACGCTGCTCGGCCACTGTGGTTTCAAAACGCACCTCGCGCCCGCTGGGTGGGTAGTCGTGGCACATGAACAAACGGGTCTCGCCGGGCAGGCTCAAGATGCGGCGCGCCGAGGCAAACAGGGTTTTGGCGTCACCGCCGGGAAAGTCGCAGCGCGCAGAACCCACATCGGGCATGAACATGGTGTCGCCCACAAACACGGCGTCGCCAATGTGGTAGGCCACGCACGCCGGCGTGTGCCCGGGCACATACAACACTTTGCCGATCAGGCCGCCTTGGTCGCCTTGACCGTCTGCGCCGCCCAGCGCAAAGGTTTCGTCTTCGTCGAACAAGTGGTCAAACTGCGAGCCGTTGACCGCAAACCCCGGCTCTAAATTGAACACACCCTTGAAGGTGGTTTGCACCGTGGTGATGTGGCCGCCAATGGCAATGCGCCCGCCCAGCTTGCTGCGCAGGTAGGGCGCACCCGAGAGGTGGTCAGCGTGGGCGTGGGTTTCGAGAATCCAAGCTACGCTCAAATCGTTGGCCCGGACGTAATCCACCACGGCGTCGGCACTGGTATGGCTGGTGCGGCCAGACTTGGGGTCGTAATCGAGCACGGAGTCGATGATGGCGCAGCTAGAACCTGGGCCGCTGTGCACCACGTAGGTCACGGTATAGGTGGCGGGATCAAATAAACCATGAACGATGGGCTTGCTCTTCATAAGTTCTTCCTTTTTTGCAATCTCTCAGGGAAATACCCCTTCGCTTGCATATACTTTATTGGCATCCTTTGCTGCCTACTTTGATTTAACGCAAAGCCAGGTCAACGCTGAGGCGACAACATAGCAACCGCTTTGCATCACTAGGAGACTATCCGTGGACATCAAACAACTCAGCCCGACCCTCAGCGTCACACCGCAAGTCACCGCACACGACATGGCCGAACTGGCCGCGGCAGGTTTTAAAACCGTGATTTGCAACCGCCCCGACGGCGAAGGCCCCGATCAGCCCACGTTTGTTGAAATTGAGCAAGCTGCAGCCGCTGCAGGCTTGAAAGCCGCCTACCTGCCTGCCGACTCGGGCAAAGTCAGCGACGAACAGGGTGCAGCCTTTGGCCAATTGACCGAAACACTGCCCGGCCCCGTGCTGGCCTACTGCCGTACGGGCACACGCTCGGCCACCATGTGGGCCTTGTCACAAGCGCCACACACCGACGCTGCCACATTGCTGCACACCACAGAGCAAGCTGGCTTTGACCTCAAGGGCTTGGCACCGCGCATGGCCAACTTGGCCGCTGGCGTACCGGTGGCCACCACCGACGCACCACCCGCGCCGCGCGAGGTGATCGAGTCGTCGCACCAAGTACTCATCATTGGCGGCGGTGCAGCCGGTATTTCCGTGGCGTCCAGCTTGCTGGCCCGCCACCCCAACCTAGACATTGCCATCGTTGACCCTGCCACCACGCACTATTACCAGCCCGGCTGGACCATGGTGGGCGGCGGTATTTTTGACGCCAGTACCACCGCACGCAGCATGGCCAGTGTGGTCCCAGCCGGCGTGCAACTGATTCAAGCGGCCGTGGTGTCGTTTGAGCCTGAGCGCAATGCGGTCACGGTTGAAGGCTGCCGCACCCTGCACTACCGCCAGCTCATCGTCTGCCCAGGCCTGAAGCTGAATTGGGATGGCGTTGAAGGTCTGACGCAAACGCTGGGCAAAAACGGCGTCACCTCCAACTACCGCTACGACTTGGCGCCCTACACCTGGGAGCTGGTGCAAAAGCTCAAAGGGGGCAAAGCCATCTTCACCCAGCCACCCATGCCCATCAAATGCGCGGGTGCGCCGCAAAAGGCCATGTACCTGTCTGCCGACCACTGGCGCAGCGAGGGCGTGCTGGACAAGATGGACATCGATTTTTGCAACGCCGGTGGCGTGCTCTTTGGCGTGGCCGCTTATGTGCCAGCGCTGATGGAGTACGTGCAAACCTACGGCATCAATTTGCGCTTCAACCGCAACCTGACCAGCATAGACGGCGAGGCCAAGACCGCCACGTTCAAGCAAACCAATGCCGACGGCACGACCGAAGTGGTGGTGCAAGCCTTCGACATGATTCACGTGGTGCCACCACAAACGGCGCCCGACTTCATCCGTCAAAGCCCCTTGGCCGATGCAGCGGGCTGGATAGACATCGACCCCGCCACCATGCGCCACAAAACTTACGACAACATCCATGCCTTGGGTGATGCAGGCAACACCACCAACGCCAAAACAGCTGCCGCTGCGCGCAAGCAAGCACCAGTTGTGGCGCACAACGTCTTGGTGGCGCTGGGCAAGCTCAAGGGTGAAGCCCAGTACGACGGCTACGGCTCATGTCCACTCACCGTCGAGCGCGGCAAAATTGTGTTGGCCGAATTCTTGTACGGCGGCAAAGTCGCGCCCAGCTTCCCCAAGTGGTTGATCGACGGCACCAAGCCATCGGCTTTGGCTTGGTACTTGAAGGAGCGCATCTTGCCGCCGCTGTACTGGAACGCCATGCTCAAAGGGCGCGAGTGGCTGGCCGGGCCTTCAATGAAATAAGTCGGCCATTGGGGGGTATCTCACAGGCTCTTTCTCAAGAGCTCCTTCAGGCCCTTTTTAGAACTCTTTTTGGAACGCTTTTTTGGAGCCCTTTTTAGAGCTCTGTTTACAACGTCTCCTTCACCCCCCTCCCCAGAGCCCTTTCAAAGGGCCCTGTTACAAGCTACAGCGCAACCCCCATGCGCAGCCCCCGAGAAGCAAGTTAGTAAGCCACTATGAAGTTATCTGCCCTGATCACCCTGCCCGTCTTGGACTGGGGTAGACGCTATGACCGCGACACCTTGGTGCGCGATCTGGTGGCCGCTGTCATCGTCACCATCATGCTCATCCCGCAAAGCTTGGCGTACGCCTTGTTAGCCGGGCTGCCGGCTGAGGTGGGTTTGTATGCGAGTGTTGCGCCACTGGTGCTGTACGCCATCTTCGGCACCAGCCGCGTATTGGCGGTGGGCCCTGTGGCCGTGGCCTCATTGATGACCGCTGCCATCGTGGGTCAACACGCTGCAGTGGGCACCCATGCCTACTGGCAAATCGCCATCACCTTGGCGTTTTTATCGGGCGCAATGCTGTTCATCATGGGCTTGCTGCGCTTGGGTTTTTTGGCCCAGTTTTTAAGCCATCCGGTCATCTCAGGCTTCATCAGTGCGTCTGGCATTTTGATCGCAGCCAGCCAGCTCAAAACCATCATGGGCGTACAAGCGCAGGGTCACAACTTTGCCGATTTGATCATGAGCCTGATCAGCCACGCAGGTGACAGCAATTGGCGCACACTGGTCATTGGTGTGAGCGCGGCCGCGTTTTTGTTTTGGGTGCGCAAAGGCCTCAAGCCGCTGCTCAAACGCATGGGTTTGGGCGACAAGCTGGCAGACATTGCCACCAAAACTGGTCCTGTCGCCGCCATCGTGGTCACCACCGTGGTGACCTGGGGCTTGGGCTGGCACGAGCTGGGCGTGGGCATTGTGGGCCAAGTGCCCCAAGGCTTGCCGCCACTGACTGCGCCATTGCTAGACCTGCAGCTGTGGGCCGACTTGGCCGTGCCTGCCTTGCTCATCAGTGTGGTGGGGTTTGTGGAGTCGGTGTCTGTGGGGCAAACCTTGGCGGCCAAGCGCCGCCAACGCATTGAGCCCAACCAAGAACTCGTTGCCCTGGGTGCGTCCAACCTGTCGTCGTCATTCACGGGAGGCTTCCCCGTCACGGGCGGATTTTCTCGCTCGGTGGTGAATTTTGATGCGGGCGCACAAACGCCTGCTGCTGGCGTGTTCACTGCGGTGGGCATTTTGCTCACTTCGCTGCTGCTCACACCTGCGCTGTACTTTCTACCCAAAGCCACCTTGGCAGCGACCATCATCGTGGCCGTGTTGTCCTTGGTGGACTTGGGCATTTTGAAACGCACCTGGGCCTACTCCAAGCCCGACTTCGTCGCCGTGGCGCTCACGCTGGTGATGACGCTGTTGGCTGGCGTAGAAGTCGGCTTGGTATGCGGGGTTGGCGCATCGCTGGCACTGTTCTTACTCAAAACCAGCCGCCCACACATTGCCACCGTTGGTTTGGTGCCCGGCACCGAACACTTTCGCAACGTCCTGCGCCACCAAGTGCACACCAGCCCCAAATTGATAAGCCTGCGTGTCGATGAAAGCCTGTACTTTGCCAACGCCCGTGCACTGGAAGACTACGTCAACGACGCCGTCGCCTCCAACAAAAACCTAGAGCACGTGGTGCTGCAATGCTCGGCCATCAACGCCGTTGACGCCAGCGCGCTGGAGAGCTTGGAAGCCATTGATGCGCGGCTGCGCGACGCAGGCATCAAGCTGCACCTGTCTGAGGTCAAGGGCCCCGTAATGGACGCACTGACGACAACGCACCTGCTGCAGCATTTGAGCGGTCAACTGTTTTTAAGCCACTACCAAGCGGTGCAAACATTGACCCCCGAAGTGATTCAAACCCCGCACTAAGCGCACAGATGCCCCGATCCAGTCGGGGCATGACAGGCGTTCCAGTCGGAGCATGACAGGCGTGAAGGGGCGCGATCGCCGCGCGGTTCAATAGATGGCAGCACGGTCGAACAACATCCGCCTCAGCCACCTGTCACTCTGAACTCGATTCAGAGTCTGCCAGCCGATATCTACACGTAGGCCGCGCGCCTACCACCTGTCACTCTGAACTTGATTCAGAGTCTGCATCTCGAGTTCAGAGGCCCAGATCCCGTCGGGGCGTGGCTGTTGGTTCGGCGTGTGACTGGGCTTTGGGCTCGTCAGCGCAGGTGGTGCAGGTATCGCAGTTGCCGCACACCGAGGCCTTGCCTTGACGCGTCAGGCGTTGGCGGCGCAGCAAGTACACCACGGCACCGCCTACGATGAGGCCCACAACGACAGCTTGCCAATCCATTACAACTCCTTACCAAGCCAAGGCCACACGGTAGGTGACCCACGATGCGGCGTAGGCCATACCAAACATATACACCGCCATGATGGTGGGAGCGCGCCAGCCGCCGAGTTCGCGCTTGACGGTGGCCAGCGTGGCCAAACATTGGGGTGCGTACACATACCAAATCAGCAACGACAACGCTGTTGGCAAACTCCAGGTTTGCGCAATCATGGTGCTGAGCAAACCTTCCATGTCGGGCGTTTGCGACATGGCATACACGGTACCCAAGGCACCCACTGCCACCTCGCGTGCAGCCAAGCCGGGTATGAGTGCAATGGCAATTTGCCAGTTGAAGCCTATGGGCTCAAACACCACAGCCAAGGCGTGACCGATGCGCCCAGCAAAGCTGTACTCAATCGCCGCACCAGTAAAGCCTGCGGGCGGGTGCGGAAAGGTGGCCAACACCCACAAAATGATCGTAAGCGACAAAATAATGCCGCCAACGTTGCGT
The DNA here is from genome assembly GCA_030726195.1 of Burkholderiaceae bacterium. Taxonomy (GTDB): domain Bacteria; phylum Pseudomonadota; class Gammaproteobacteria; order Burkholderiales; family Burkholderiaceae_C; genus RS62. The sequence goes on from JANREF010000334.1 coordinate 11,169, forward strand.
AAAAAAATACTGGCGCGCTGCCACAAGCCAATGGCCAGGCTGCGTGGGTTTGGCCAGTGGTAGTCGGGCAGCTCCATCATCAGCTGCGCCTGCGGCTTGCTGTGCCCGGATCGCTTGGCAAGCCACTGCGCTTGCAGCTTGAGCACCAAGGCCACGACCACCGCAGACGCAATGCCCAACAGGTACAAGCCCAGCAACACCAAACCTTGCACGTTCACACCCAGACCTGCTACACGCAACTCTTGCGCGGGAATGAAGGCACCTATGAGCAAGGCATACACGGGCAAGCGCGCCGAGCAAGTCATGAGCGGCGCAATCATGATGGTGACCCAGCGGTCACGCACATTGGATACGGTGCGCGCAGCCATGATGCCCGGAATGGCACAGGCAAAACTAGACAACAGCGGAATGAATGAGCGCCCAGACAAGCCCACGTAGCCCATCAAGCGGTCTAGCATCAGCGCGGCGCGCGGCAAGTAGCCTGACTCTTCCAACACCAAAATAAAAAAGAACAGCACCAAAATTTGCGGCAAAAACACCAGCACGCCACCCACGCCAGCCACAATGCCGTCCACCAACAAGCTTTGCAGCAAGCCAGCGGGCAAGGCCTGCGTGATCACGTCGCCCACCCAGGCGGTACCGGCCTCTATCCAAGCCATGGGCACAGCAGCCCAAGCGAACACGGCTTGGAACATCACAAACAAAATGGCCAACAAACTCAAGCTGCCGCTCAGTGGGTGGAGCACCCAGGCGTCTAAGCGGTGTGTCCACACTTGGTCGTGGGCTTGCGCGGCCACGCCCGCCGCCTGCAACCAACGCAACGCTTGCGCATCGGCCGACAAGGCCATGTCCACGTGCGCCGTGTGCGCCAGCTGTGAGTGCCACGTCGCAGCCTGATCGAGTTGAGCCAGCAAGTGGTCTACGCCCATGCCTTTGGTGCCCACCACACCCACCACGGGCACACCCAAGGCGGCTTGGAGTTTGGCAAAGTCCAGCGACACGCCTGCGGGCAAGCGGTCCAGCATGTTGATCACCACCACCACAGGCATGTTGTGCGCACGCAGGCCTGCGAGCAAGCGTAGGCCACGGCGCAGGCGCGTCGCGTCCAATACGCACAACACCAAGCCCGGTGCGGGCTCGCGCAGACTGGCACCACTGATGACATCACAGGCCACAGCCTCGTCGTCAGAGGCCGCAACCAAGTCGTAGGTGCCGGGCAAATCGACCAAGGTCACGGCTGTACCAGCCGGCGTTTTGATGAGGCCGCGCTTGAGCTCTACCGTCACGCCCGCATAGTTGGCCACTTTTTGATGACTGCCCGTGAGACGGTTGAACAGCGCTGTTTTACCGCAGTTGGGGTTGCCCAGCAGCGCAGCACGGCGCTGGGACAAGCCGCTGGTGTCGATGACGCTCATACGGCTTGGCCTAGAGAGTAGATGGATGTATCGGTCGTACCGCCGGTAGGTAGTTCGGCGGGTGTGTCGGTGCAGCTTGCACTGACGGTATCGACTGCCACGCACGCCGCCTCGCTGGCGCGCAGTGCAAATGTGGCGTTGCCCACTTGCACCACCAAAGGGCCGTGCTTGAGCCAGCTGCGACGCAACAGACGCACCGGCTCTCCCACCAAAAAGCCCAAGGCTTGTAAACGCGTGGACACCGTGTGCGATGCGGCATCGCTGCCAACGTGGCTTGCGCTTGCACCCGTGTGGCTACCACTTGGCACAGTCAATGGCAGATCAAATGACACATCGCTTGATGCATCACCGTCGGCGCGCAAAGCACGCACGCTGTGCCATTGGTTAAGAGGTAAGTCGTTGAGTGTCATAGCAGCCGTCTGACGCCGCCATAGAGGCGAGCAATGCTGCCAGTGTAGCCTACATGAGAATGATTCTTATTGACTTAGCTCAACCTATCAGCCTTTTGCACTCAAACGCATGGCGTTGCCCACCACCACCAGCGAACTGGCAGCCATGCCCAAGCCTGCCGCCCATGGGGCCAACAAACCCGCCACTGCCAAGGGCACGGCCACCACGTTGTAGGCCAGCGCCCAGGCCAAGTTTTGCTTGACCACCCGCATGGTGACCCTGGCCAGCTCGCGCGTCGCAGCCACATGGGCCAACTGCGCGCCCTGAATGACCAGGTCGGCACGGTTTTGCACCAAGGCTGCGGCCTGCCCCAGTGTGAAGGACGCATCGGCTTGTGCCAGCACGGGTGCATCGTTGATACCGTCGCCCACCATGACCACGCGCT
>JANREF010000335.1 GCA_030726195.1 Burkholderiaceae bacterium
TGCATAGGCCGTGAACTGCTGCGCAAGCTTTTGGAGCGCTGCCAAGGCTTTGTTGCCCTTGCTTACCTTGCTTGGCTTGTTCGGCCTACGTCGGTGCTTACAGGTCGATGGTGAGGATGTCGCGTATGCGCACAAGCTCGGCGCGCAGGCCTGCGACGTCTTGGGCGTTGCGCATGGACAGGGGCTGGGCGTTGAGTTCTATGGCGGCCAGCTCGAGCAGGTCGTCGGGGCTGAGGTTGTCGTCGTCTGCACCGTCGCTGGTGGTTTGGGCCGACAGGGCCAAGCCTTTTTTGCTGTTGCGTTGGTTGTGTGCGAGTTCTTGCAGTTGGTTGCGCGCGCCGCTGATGGTGAAGCCTTGCTCGTAGAGCAGGTCGCGTATGCGCCGGATCATGATCACTTCGTGATGCTGGTAGTAGCGGCGGTTGCCGCGCCGTTTCATGGGGCGCAGCTGCGTGAATTCTTGCTCCCAGTACCGCAGCACGTGCGGCTTGACGCCACACAGCTCGCCGACTTCACCGATGGTGAAGTAGCGTTTGGCTGGTATGGATGGGAGGGTTTGTTCCATTGTTTGCGTGTGGGCTTATCGAGCGTAAGGCACGAAGATAAAGCGCCAAGGGCATGACTTTACAGTAAATAAATGGCCGCGAGGCCAGATTTTGAAAGGAATTTTGCACACGCTGGTCCAGACTTACCCTTGGTGTGGGACTGGGTGTGGTATCGGGTGCGGGGCAAGGAGTGGCTTAGCCGTTGGGGGCGGCTGCTGTAGGCGGGGCATGGGCTCAGGCGCTGCTTGGGACGTTGCCTTGCATGTTGCCTTCGGGGTTGCGTCCAATGCCCGTTTGAATGGATTGGGCAATTGCTTTGGTCTGTAGCCGTGGGCACTGGCAGCGGAGCCAGTGGCGTTGTGTGTTGTGCGGTCCTAGGTGTGCCGCGGGGCTCGAGGTGAGCTTGAGCGGATGACCTCACATCCAGTCAATTCAGGTGGGCTCAGGCCAGTCGGGCGATGCCGGCTTGGACTTGGTCTTTGAGTTTGGGGCTGGCGTGGAAGGTGACGACGCGGCGTGCGGCGATCGGCACCTCTTCACCTGTGCGGGGGTTGCGCCCGGGGCGTGGCGACTTGGAGCGGATTTGAAAGTTGCCAAAGCCGGTGATTTTGACGTCTTCGCCGGACACGAGTTGGGCTGTGATGAGGTCAAACAAGGCGTCGACCATGTCTTTGGATTCGCGCTTGTTGAGGCCGATGTTGTCGTACAACATGTCGGCCAACGCCGCCTTGGTGAGGGCGGGGGTTTCTAAACTTTCTAGCGCTAATTCCATGACTTGACTCTTTACTTCTGAGCGGTGTTTTATCAACCAGTTCAACATCTTACAGATTCATTCTACAGACCGCGAGGCGCACAGGCCCATGGGCCTTATATGAAATGCTCACAAGGCTCGCGGCCGCGGACCCAGCACGGGGTGCTAGATACAGCCCCCGCAGTCGACCGCCTCTGCAGCCGCAGCCCGAGCACCCGGTTGTCCGTCACGCACGCAGTTGCGCATCGACAGCGTTGTGCAAGGCAGTGAGCACGCCTTGTACGGCGGTGTCCACCTGCTCGTCGGTGAGTGTGGCGTCGTCTGAGCCAAAGCTCATGCGTATGGCCATGCTCTTGCGCGCGCTGGGCACGCCGTCGACGGGCTTGGGTCGGTAAATGTCGAAGAGGCTGGCGCTTTTGAGCAGGCCTTGAGTTTTGGCGCCCTGCACTGCGGCCATGATGTGGTCGTGCGTGACGGCCTCCAGCACCCATACGGCCAAGTCGCGCTCGACACGCTGTTGGCGAGGCACGGCTTGGGCTTTGGGCAGTTGGCGCGCGAGCACGGCGTCTAGGTCGAGCTCAAACAGCACGGGGGCTTTGGGCAGGTCGTAGCCTTGACGCCACTGTGGGTGCAGCTCGCCCACGTAGCCAACGCTCACACCGTCTAGCAGCACTTGCGCGCAGCGCCCAGGGTGCAGCGCGGGGTGTTGGCCTGCGACGAAGCTGGGTTTCAACGGGGCGAGCAAGGCTTCGATGTCGCCTTTGACGTCGTAAAAATCCACGTCGCGCTCGGCCACGCCCCACTGCGTGGGTTGGTTTGGGCCAAAGGCCAGGCCTGCCAAGCGCATGGGCTGGTCGAAGCCGGCTACGGTGGTGTCGGAGTCGACGACCTGTTTGTTTTTGGTGAACACGCGGCCCAGCTCAAAGACACGCACGCGCGGGGCACGGCGGTCGAGGTTGAACTTGAGCACTTGTACCAAGTTGCCTATGAGGCTGGAGCGCATGACGCTGAGTTGGCTGGCAATGGGGTTGAGCAGTTTGATGGGGTCGGCGTTACCGGCGAGCTCGGTTTCCCAGCGCGCTTCTACAAAGCTGTAGTTGATGGTTTCAAAGTAGCCGCGCTGTGCCACCAAGCGGCGCACGGCGTAGGCGCCACGCTTGGACTCGGAGCGCACTTTGGGCGACACGGGGGCCAGCGGCGCGGTGGTGGGCAGGTGCTCGAAGCCCACCATGCGCACCACTTCTTCGATGAGGTCTTCTTCAATGCGGATGTCAAAGCGCGGCGATGGTGCAACCA
>JANREF010000336.1:0-8330 GCA_030726195.1 Burkholderiaceae bacterium
GGCTTGCGGCTGAGCAAAAAGAAACGCACCGCGTCTTTGCTGGTCCACTCAATCAGGTCACGCAAGGTGACGTAGCTGCCGGCGCGCTTGGATATCTTCACCTCTTCGCCACCGCGCATCACGCGCACCATGGTGTGCAACACATAGTCCGGGTAGCCTTGTGGAATGCCCACGTCCACGGCTTGCAAGCCTGCGCGCACGCGCGCAATGGTGCCATGGTGGTCCATGCCTTGAATGTTGACAACCTTCTCAAAGCCGCGCTCCCACTTGGCCATGTGGTAGGCCACATCGGGCACAAAGTAGGTGTAGGCACCGTCGGTTTTGCGCATCACGCGGTCTTTGTCGTCGCCGTAGTCTGTGCTGCGCAGCCACAGCGCGCCGCCTTCTTCATAGGTTTTGCCAGCCGCTTTGAGCTTGGACACGGCGTCGTCCACGCGCCCATCGCTGTACAGGCTGGACTCTAGGTAGTAGTGGTCAAACTGGACGGCAAAGGCTTGCAAGTCTAGGTCTTGCTCGTGGCGCAAATAGGCCACCGCAAATTGACGAATGCTGTCCAAGTCGTCGATGTCGCCGCTGGCGGTGTAGCTGCGGTCGTCGGCCGTGACCGTCTTTCGGGCCATGAAGTCAACCGCAATGTCGCCAATGTAATCGCCGTTGTAAGCGGGCTCTGGCCAACCCGCATCGCCTGGCTTCAAACCTTTGGCGCGCGCTTGGGTGGACGTGGCCAAGGTGTTGATTTGTACACCGGCATCGTTGTAATAAAACTCACGCCACACATCCCAGCCTTGAGATGCAAACAGATTGCAAATGGCGTCACCCAGGGCCGCTTGGCGGCCATGGCCCACATGCAAGGGCCCCGTGGGGTTGGCGGACACAAACTCCACCAACAGCTTGTGCTTGGCATGGTCTGGGCTGGCATGGGTGCCAAAGGCGGCACCTGCGCCCAACACCTCACGCACCACTTGTTGCTTGGCGCTGGGGCTTAGGCGCAAGTTGATGAAGCCTGGGCCTGCCATCTCCAACGCGCTCACCCACTGCGCCACCACAGGCTGCGCTTGCAAAGCAGCCATCAGCGCCTCGCCCACCACGCGCGGATTTTTACCCAGTGGCTTGGCCAACTGCATGGCTGCCGTGATGGCAAAGTCGCCGTGCGCGGCCACCTTGGGCAGTTCGAGGTTGGCAAGCAAGCCCACATCGGGGGCAACTTGGTCTAGGGCGGCTTGTACGGCTTGTACTAATTGTTGTTTGATGGCGATCATGCCTAGATTTTATGGGCAGCAGGCGCGCTACAACGCCACACGGACACACCATGCACAAAAATAACGCGCTAGCTCGGCGAGTTGGGTTGCAAGGTGTGCGCCGCTGCAGCCACCACCGCCTGCGTGAGGCGCTTGCTGGCGGTGGACTCTTTCACCCAGTGCTGCCATACCAAGGGCACATCCACAGGCTTGTCTTCAAACACCTCCACCAGCCCCAAGGTTTGGCTCAGTTTGCCCACAGTCAAATCGGGCACCATGCCCCAGCCCAAGCCTTGGGCAATGGCGTGTTCGAAGGCGTCCACAGCAGGCACAAAGTGTCGCGGGTACGCGGCATGGGTGAGCGCAAAGTGCTGGCGCAAAAAGGCGTCTTGCAAACCGTCTTTGCGGTTGAACACCACCGCAGGGCTGGACAGCATGCGGTGCAACGACACGTTGCCTGCGGGTGTGCGCCATTTCTGGCGCGCGCCCGGGCTGGCCACACAGCGGTAGCGCATCACGCCCAAAGGCACGGCTGCGCAACCCGCAATGCTCTGGGCTGAAGTGGTGACGCACCCCACCACCTGCCCTTGCTTGAGCGCCTCCAAGGTGTGGTCTTGGTCGTCGATCATGACATCCAGCAACAAGCGATGGCGCTTCAGCGTAGGCGCAACACCGCTCAAAAACCACGCGGTGAGCGAGTCGGCATTGACCGCCACGCTCAGCGTTTGCATGCCTTGGCCAGCGCCAAGCGAGCCCTGCAACTCGCCCAGCACATCCGCCTCCATCAAGCGCACTTGGCGCACATGGGCCAACAACTTGGCGCCGCTGGGCGATACCGTGACGCGCTTGCCCCGCACCAACAAGCGCTGGCCCAAGCTCTCCTCTAATGCACTCACGCGCAAGGACACAGCAGCCAGGGTCAGGCGCAAGGCGGCGGCGGCCTTGGAAAAGCTCGCATGCTCGGCCACGGCCACCAAGGCATCCAGCTGTTTAGGGTCTAAGTGTGCGCTCATGAATGCAAGGCCTTGGGGTTTATTGGTGGGACAAAGCGGGAGAAAACAGGGGAAAAGATGGGGGAAAGATGGGCCAAATACAAAACAACTATTAAATAAATTTTAAGTTACTTATCTTATATTTGAATCTGTTTAACAACTAGCCCACTCCCGCCACAATCGCGTCCATCTTCTAGTTTTCAGGCGCCCTCCCATGCTGTCTTTATCGCTCGCAATTCCCGCAGGTCTAACCGGTGCTTATGGCGCTGGCATTGCCCTAAGCTTGGCCACCATCATGGCGCTGGGGCCACAAAACGTGCACGTGATGCGCATGGGGTTGATGCGTCAACACGTTGGCCTGACCATACTCACCTGCGCCTTGGCCGACGTGGTGCTCATTGCCACAGGTGTCTTGGGCTTGGCGCACTTGGGCGGCTTGAGCGACAAGCTGCAAGGCGCCATGGTGGGTGCGGGTGCCTTGTTTTTGCTGGTGTACGGGTGGCAGGCCGCGCAGCGTTTCATTCGCCCCGCCAAGCACACCACTGCACTCACGGGTGACACGCCTAACCACTCGGGGCAACAAGTGTTCACTCGCAAGCAAGCGGTGCTGGCGGCGCTGGCTTTCTCGTTTTTAAACCCGCACGCCTGGCTGGACACCGCTGTCATCATTGGCACGGCCTCGCTGGCCTATGGACAGACTGGCGGCGTGGTGTTTGGCGCAGGCGCTGCCACAGGCTCGCTGATCTGGTTTTGTGGCTTGGGCCTAGCCGTCTACATGCTGGGCAGGCGTATTGGCAACGCCAACATCTGGCATTGGCTAGACGGTTTGGTCGCACTCATGATGTGGGGCACGGCCGCTTGGTTGCTGGGTAGTTTGCTCTGACGCACCCCCAACCCACTAAACCGTTTGATTTTTCCAAAAATCAGGCTGCGCGTAGTGGTGCTTTAAGAAGTCAATCCACAAACGCACGCGCAGAGCCAAGTGCTTGCGCTGCGGGAACACCGCAAATATGCCGTTGGGCGGTGCGGCAAATTCATCCAGCACGGTCACCAAACGGCCTGCAGCCAAGTCGGCCTCCACCTCCCAGGTGCTGCGCCACGCAATGCCCCAGCCCGCCAAGCACCATTCGTGCAGCACCTGTCCGTCCGAGCAGTCCAATGGGCCACCAGGCTTGAGGTGCACGATTTCTGTTTCACCGCTGCCGCCGCTTTGCGGCACTTGAAACGCCCACCCCCGCGTTTGCGACGCATCCGACGACAAAGTCAGGCAATCGAAGCGGGCCAAGTCTTGTGGCGTGCGGGGGCGGCCATGTTTTTTGATGTAACCCGGCGTGGCCACGCACAAGCGGCGGTTGTCCGCCAAGCGCACACTCACCAACGACGAGTCCGGCATATTGCCCACGCGCACCGCACAATCAAAGCCCTCGCCCGCTATGTCAACCACGCGGTCACTCAAATTGAGTGTGATGGTCACATCGGGGTGCAGCTCTCGAAATTGGGGGGCCAAGGTTGCCACATATGCTCGGCCAAAGCCTGCGGGAGCGGTGATGCGCAAGTGCCCGCTGGCCTTCACGCCGCCAGCGCTCACGCTGGCCTCGGCATTGGACAGGTCTGTGAGCAAGCGCTGGCAGTCTTCTAAAAATGCACTGCCCTCGTGGGTGAGGGTGATGCGCCGCGTGGTGCGCATCATCAGCTTCACGCCCAAACGGGCCTCTAGGGCGTCCAAGCGCCGGCCAATGACGGCTGGGGCCACGCCCTCGGCGTTGGCCGCAGCGGTGAGGCTGCCGCGCAGCGTGACGGCCACAAAGGTTTCCAGTTGTTTGAGCTTGTCCATGACTACATTATGTGCAATTAGGTCATTAATTGTTCATTATTTCGTGAATTAATGTGCTGCAAAGTTTGCAATACAGTATGGCTATGGCTTTCTCACACACCACACCCACGTCCACACCGCCCAAAGCGGTGCTGTTTGACGCCTATGGCACGCTGTTCGATGTGTACAGCGTGGGCATGCTGGCAGAGCAGTTGTTCCCCGGGCAGGGCGCGGCCATTGCCACCTTGTGGCGAGACAAGCAAATTGAATACACGCGCTTGCTCATCAGCAGCACCACGGCGGGCGGGTCAACCAATGCGCCTTTTTACAAACCGTTTTGGGAGGTCACGCGCGACGCCCTGCGCTACGCCTGTGCCAGGCTGGGTCTCACGCTCAGCGCAGACGCGCAAGAGCGTTTGATGAACCAGTACCGCGCCCTGTCTGCATTTCCCGAAAACAAGGCTGTGCTGCAAGCCCTGCAGCGCGCAGGCATTCCTACCGGCATTTTGAGCAATGGCGACCCGGCCATGCTCAACGTGGCCATCAGCAGCGCGGGCCTGAATGGGTTGCTCAACCATGTGCTCAGCGCCGACACCGTCAAACAATACAAAACGCATCCCAGCGTGTACGCGCTTGGCCCGCAGGCCCTGGGCATGGCTGCACACGACATTGTGTTTGTGTCCAGCAACGGCTGGGACGCACTCGGTGCGACTTGGTACGGGTTCCAAACCCTGTGGCTGAACCGCCAACAACTGCCATTTGAGACCTTGGGCCCACAGCCCACACATATCGCAAACAGCCTAAACGACGTGTTGACGTTGTTTGGCATTTCTTCAAACTGAAAACCACAAAGGATTCACCCATGACACAACGCACCAACGCGCACGGCTTGCAAGTTGCCAACAGCTTGTACCAATTCATTGAACAGCAAGTGCTGCCGGCCACAGGCTTGGCCAGCGATGCCTTTTGGAGCGGCTTCTCCGCCATCGTGTCAGACTTGGCGCCCAAAAACGCAGCCTTGCTGGCCAAGCGCGACGCCTTGCAGCTGGAGCTGGACAAGTGGCACAGCGCCAACCCCGGCCCCATCAGCAACATGGCCGCTTACCAAGACTTCTTAAAGGGCATTGGCTACTTGGTGGAGCACCCAGCCACCGCCCAAGCCACCACCGCCAACGTCGACGACGAGCTGGCCATTCAGGCTGGCCCACAGCTGGTCGTGCCGATTTTGAATGCGCGCTATGCCTTGAACGCCGCCAACGCACGTTGGGGCTCACTATACGACGCCTTGTACGGCACCGATGCCATCTCTGAAGACGGTGGCGCCGCCAAAGGCCCAGGCTACAACGAAGTGCGTGGCGCCAAAGTGATTGCCTTTGCTCGCAACGTGCTTGACCAAAGCGCCCCCTTGGCCAGCGGCTCACACGCCAACAGCACAGGCTACGCGGTTGTGAACGGCGCACTGCAAGTCACATTGAACGACGGCAGCACCACAGGCTTGGCACAGCCCGAGAAGTTTGTGGGCTACCAAGGCGAAGCCGGCGCACCCTCTAGCGTACTGCTCAAGAACAACGGCAACCACCTCGACATTCGCATCGACCGCAGCACCGCCATTGGCGCCAGCGACGCCGCTGGCGTGTCCGACGTGGTCATGGAGTCCGCCCTGTCCACCATTTTGGACTTGGAAGACTCGATTGCAGCTGTGGATGCAGACGACAAAGTGGTGGCCTACAGCAACTGGCTGGGCATCTTGCAAGGCACGCTCACCGAAGAAGTCGCCAAGGGCGGCAAAAGCTTCACCCGTGGCCTCAACGCCGACCGCCACTACACCGCTGCCAACGGCCAGCCGCTGAGCCTGCACGGCCGCTCACTGATGTTCTTGCGCAACGTGGGCCACTTGATGACCAACCCTGCCATTGTGTGGGGCGACAACCAAGACATTCCTGAAGGCATTTTGGACGCCATGGTCACCACCACCATTGCTTTGGTGGACTTGCAAGGCAAGGGTGCCAACGGCATTCGCAACTCACGCAAAGGCTCGGTCTACATCGTCAAGCCCAAAATGCACGGCCCAGAAGAGGTTGCATTTGCGTGCGAGTTGTTTGAGCGTGTTGAGGCGGTGTTGGGCTTGCCCAAAGCCACCGTCAAGCTGGGCATCATGGACGAAGAGCGTCGCACCAGCGTGAACCTGAAAGCCTGTATCGCAGCCGCCGCCGAGCGCGTCGCCTTCATCAATACCGGCTTTTTGGACCGCACTGGCGACGAGATGCACACCGCCATGCAAGCAGGCCCCATGCTGCGCAAAGGCGACATGAAGAGCAGCGCCTGGATTGCCGCTTACGAGCGCAACAACGTGCTGGTTGGTTTGAGCTGTGGTCTGCGTGGCCGCGCGCAAATTGGCAAAGGCATGTGGGCCATGCCCGACTTGATGGCGGCCATGTTGGAGCAGAAAATTGCACACCCCAAAGCCGGCGCCAACACCGCTTGGGTACCCAGCCCTACCGCAGCCGTCTTGCACGCCTTGCACTACCAGCAAGTCAGCGTGGCCGACATCCAAAAAGACATGGAAGCCATTGATGCCGAAGGCGAGCGTGCCAAGCTGCTAGAAGGCTTGCTGACCATTCCAGTGGCACCCAACGCCAACTGGAGCGAGGCCGACAAGCAACAAGAGCTGGACAACAACGCACAAGGCATTTTGGGCTACGTCGTGCGCTGGGTGGACCAAGGCGTGGGCTGCTCCAAGGTGCCAGACATCCACAACGTGGGCCTCATGGAAGACCGCGCAACCTTGCGTATTTCCAGTCAGCACATTGCCAACTGGCTGCACCACGGCGTGGTGACCCAGGCCCAAGTGAGCGAAACCATGCAGCGCATGGCAGCGGTGGTGGATGGCCAAAACGCAGGCGACGCCAGCTACCAAGCCATGGCAGGCCACTTTGACACCAGCGCAGCCTACCAAGCCGCTTGCGACTTGGTGTTCAAGGGTCTGGCACAGCCCTCGGGCTACACCGAGCCACTGCTGCACGCATGGCGCTTGAAGGTCAAGGCCGCGGCGTAAACCACGGCCCAGCCCACTATGGCGTCGTCGCAAGACAACGCCGTACACCCAACGCCTTAGACCCAGCGTCATAGGTTGACGCGCAAGCACACCGTCCTCACAAACGGTGTGCTTTTTTCTTGCCTGCGCGTACCGTCTGCGCGACACTGGCTGCATGTCAGAGCAAGCAACCACCATCGACCCCCTACTGTGCCCACTGTGCGGCCAAGCCAATGCATGCGCCATGGCGAACGGCAACGACAATGCCGAGCCCTGCTGGTGCGTGGGGCTGACCTTTGGCCCAGATGTACTGGCACGCGTCCCACCCGAAGCCCAGCGCCTGGCCTGTATTTGCCAGCGCTGTGTACAAGCCGATTCTTCGCGCACAATATAGTGCTTAGTCACTATTCGTCCCGCCACCCGTTACTGCACCCGTTTTTACCGACCAGGTAGCCAACCACCATGTGCCAGCTTCTCGCGCTCAATTGCAAAACCCCCACGGACGCCACGTTCAGCTTCACCGGGTTTTGTCAGCGCGGCGGGCGCACCGATGAACATGCAGACGGCTGGGGCATTGCCTTCTTCGAAGGCATGGGCTTGCGCCACTTTGTAGACCATGAAAGCGCCGTGACCTCTCCCGTAGCTGAGCTGATCCGGCGCTACCCCATCAAAAGCAAAAACATCGTCGCCCATGTACGCAAGGCCACGCAAGGCGAGGTCAGTCTTGAAAATGCGCACCCCTTTGTGCGCGAGCTGTGGGGGCGCAATTGGGTGTTTGCCCACAACGGTGACTTGAAAGACTATCACCCCACACTGCATGGCCAATTCAGGCCCGTGGGCACCACCGACAGCGAGCGCGCGTTTTGCTGGCTGCTGCAAGAAATTGCCAAGTCACACGCAGGCGTGCCCAGTGTTGAGGAGCTCACGCTCACGCTCAAAGAGCTGATTCCACAGATCAGCCACCACGGCACCTTTAACTTTGTTTTGAGCAACGGCGACGCCATGTGGGCGCATTGCTCCACCCACTTGCACTACTTGGTGCGCGAATACCCATTTGCCAAAGCCAAGCTCATGGACGACGACATGTCGGTGAACTTTGCCGAGCTCAACAAACCCGAAGACCGTGCAGCCGTGATTGTGACCGTGCCGCTCACGGCCAATGAACACTGGCGCGCGTTTGCCAGCAATCATTTGGTCACATTTGTGGACGGTGCCGCCGCCATACACCACGACTTGTCACAGGCCCACGACCA
>JANREF010000336.1:8430-13347 GCA_030726195.1 Burkholderiaceae bacterium
TAAGCCGCAGGCGCATGCAGCTCGGCTTGCAAGGCATCGGCAAACCGCTGGGCCACATCAAAGCCCATTTGATCGGTGATTTCTTGGAAGCATGTTGGGCTGGTCACATTGACCTCGGTCACCTTGTCGCCAATCACATCCAGCCCCACCAACAGCAGGCCACGCGCATGCAAACGCGGCGCAAACCAGTTGGCAATCGCCCAATCCGATTCGCTCAGAGGCTGGGCCACGCCTTTGCCACCGGCGGCCAAATTGCCGCGTATTTCTGTGCCTTGTGGAATGCGCGCCAAGCTGAAGGGCACAGGCTCCCCACCAATGAGCAATATGCGTTTATCGCCCTCTTTGATGGCCGCTTGGTAGGCTTGGACCATGACGGTGGCCGCGCCGTTTTGATTGAGTGTTTCTGTAATAGAACCCAGGTTCATGCCATCGGCTTTGACCCTAAAAATACCCATGCCGCCCATGCCGTCTAGGGGCTTCAAAATAATGTCTTGGTGCAAGGCATGAAAGTCGCGCACGGCTTGTGCGCTGCGCGTCACCAAGGTGGGCGGCGCAAACGCACCAAACTCCAACAATGCCAGCTTTTCCGGGTGGTTGCGAAGTGCCTGCGGGTTGTTGAAGACGCGCGCACCTTCGCGCGTGGCCTGCTCTAGCAAATGCGTAGCGTAGATGTACTCGGCGTCAAAAGGTGGGTCTTTGCGCATGAGCACACACGCAAAGTCGCCCAAGGCACGCTGCTCAGCCTTGGCGGGCGCATACCACTGGGTGTCTGCCGTTTGAGCTTGGGTGTGCTTGGGTTGCTGCGAGCGGCTTTGCAGCGCAATGGGCGTGGCCACAGCCGTGACCGGCGCGCTTGTTTGCCACTGCAAGTCGTGCACGTGTGTGTGCCATATGCGCGCACCGCGTGCTTGCAGTGCCTGCATCATCACGTAAGTGCTGTCTTTTTTGATGTTGAAGGTGTCTAGCGCATCTGCGACAAAGAGCACATCGCCGGTCAGTGGTGTATTGGTAGCCATGGGCTTATTGTCGTCAAATTGGGACGGCACTGCCGTCCCGGTGGCTATAAGGCGATCTTGCTGCCCAGCTCGACCACGGCGTTGTTGGGCAGGCTCAAGAAGTCGGCTGCGCCGCTGGCGTTGCGGTGCATTTGTGCAAACAACTTTTCACGCCAGTAGGCCATGCCGCCGTTCATAGACGGAATCACCGTATCGCGCGACAAGAAGTAGGACGTGGTCATGGCCTCCAACTCGCAGCCGTGGCCACTGAGCAAGCCCAGCGCCTTGGGCACATCCGGCTCGTTTTTAAAGCCAAAGTTCAGCTCCACCTGCCAGCAGTTGTGGCCCAAGGCTTGCGCACGCACGCGCTGGTCCAAGCCCACCCACGGCACGCTGTGGTGGTGTACGGATACGAACAGGTTTTGCTCGTGCAAGACTTTGTTGTGCTTGAGGTTGTGCAGCAGCGCGCTGGGCACGGTGCCCACTTGCGGCGACAAAAACACCGCCGTGCCTTCTACCCGTGCGGGCGGGCCTGCAAACACGGCATCTAAAAAGCCGCTCAAGTCCATGGACTCTTCGCTGTGACGCTTGGCCAGCAATTCACGCCCAGTGGCCCACGTCACCATGAAGGTGAACACGGTAGCGCCAATGAGCAGCGGGAACCAGCCGCCCTCGAAGAGCTTGAGCAAATTGGAGGCGAAGAAGAAGAAGTCCACCACCGCAAACACGCCTGTGGCCGCAATGCACAACCACAGTGGGTAGCGCCAGGCGTAGCGCACCACGAAGAAGGTCAGCACCGTCGTGATGAGCATGTCCGTGGTCACCGCAATGCCGTAAGCCGATGCCAAGTTGGCCGACGACTGGAACAACACCACCGCCAGCACAATCGCGACAAACAAGCCCCAGTTCACAAACGGTATGTACACCTGCCCGGTGTCTTTGGTGCTGGTGTGCTGTATGTGCAAGCGAGGCAAAAAGCCCAGCTGTATGACTTGCTTGGTCACACTGAATGCGCCAGAGATCAGGGCTTGCGATGCAATCACAGTGGCCAAGGTGGCCAAGCCAATCAACGGCAACACCGCCCACTCCGGTGCCATGAGGAAGAATGGGTTTTCAATGGCCTGGGGGTTGCTCAGCAGCAAAGCACCTTGGCCCATGTAGTTGAGTATCAGCGCGGGCATCACGGCAGAAAACCACGCCAAACGAATCGGCGCTTTACCGAAGTGGCCCAAGTCGGCGTACAAGGCCTCCGCACCTGTGACACACAACACCAACGCACCCAAGATCAGGAAACTGGTCATGGGGTTGCCCGCAATGAAGGCCACCGCGTAGTGTGGCGACAAGGCCCACAACACCGCAGGGTTGGTCACGATGTGCGACACGCCCAAGCTGGCAATGACCACAAACCACACCAGTGTGAGCGGACCAAAAAACTTACCAATGCCGCCCGTGCCGCGCTTTTGCAGCCAGAAGAGCACAAACAAAATCATCAGGGTCAGCGGTATCACCCAGTGCGACAACTCGGGCGAAAACACCTGCAAGCCTTCGACGGCGGACAACACCGAAATGGCGGGCGTGATCACGCCGTCACCATAAAACAAGGCCGTTCCGAAAATACCCACCACCAGCAGCACACGGCGCAAGTTGGGCTTGTCTTTCACAGCTGTTGAGGCCAAGGCCAACATGGCCACCAAACCGCCCTCACCGTTGTTGTCAGCGCGCAAAACCAGCACCACATATTTGAACGACACAATGAGCGTGAGCGTCCATACAAATAAGGACAAAATGCCCAGCACATTGTCAGGCGTGAATGCAATAAGGCCTGTGGCAAACACCTCTTTCAAGGCGTACAGCACGCTGGTGCCGATGTCGCCGTACACAACACCCAGTGCACCGAGTGTGAGAGCGCCGAGTGACGACTTAGATGGAGTAGATTGAGATACCGACACGAGTACAAGGCCAACCCAAGCAAGCATGTGCTGGGCGTGTTGCCTTTAGTGGACAGGGGTCAGATTGTGCGCTTACCCGGACATCCCGGCTATGGCCAAGCGCGACTTTTTAAAGGCAAACAAATGAAATGTTGCACTGCAGCAACGCGTTGCAATCATAGGTACTAGTCTCCCGCAAGCACCAGCCCGTGTAGGAACTGGGCACCTGCAGGTACTGACCTCCTACTGGCGATCCCGTCCTGCAGGCACGGGTTCGCTCAACCGCCTCGCACTCAGTCGTAGACTTCGGCGTTGGGGTCTGTGGCTTCGAGCTCGTAGGCAGCCGCGAGCATGGCCAAGCGGCCAATCACGCCGTACATGTAGAAACGGTTGGGCGCGCTGGCACCAGGCACGGCACCGGGCTGAGCCAGCTGGGCGCTTTGATCAAACGCCAGCGGGACAAAGCTCGCACCTGGGGCGTTCAAGTTCTCATCCACGCCACGCTCGGCGTGCACGCGGTAAAAACCACCCACCACGTAGCGGTCTAGCATGTACACCACAGGCTCGGCCACGGCGTCGTTGATGCGTTCGTTGGTGAGCACACCTTCTTGAATGATCACATCGCTCACACTTTGGCCATCTTTGATGACGCTCATTTTGTTGCGTGCTTTGCGGTTGAGCGCATCCAAATCGGACACATCGCGCACCGTCATGATGCCCATGCCGTAGGTACCGTTGTCGGCCTTGACCACGACAAACGGCTTCTCATTGATGCCGTACTCTTTGTACTTGCGCTTGATTTTGGCCAGCAAGGCTTCCACATTGGTGCGCAGGCAGTCCATGCCCGTGCCGTCTGCAAAATTCACTGCGCCGCAGCGCTCAAACATGGGGTTGATCAACCAAGGATCCATACCCAGTAGCTTGGCAAAGCGCTTGGCCACCTCCTCGTAGGCCTCAAAGTGCTTGGACTTGCGCCGCACCGACCAGCCCGCATGCAGTGGCGGCAGCAGGTATTGCTCGTTCAGGTTTTCCAAGATGGCTGGCGTGCCCGCGCTCAAGTCGTTGTTGACCAAAATCGTGCACGGGTCGAAATTCTTCAAGCCCAAGCGCCGCGGCGTACGCACCAGCGGCTCTAGCAACACGGTCTCGCCCGTGGGCAAGCTGACTTCTGTGGGCTCTGTGATATCGGGGTTGAGTGTGCCCAAGCGCACGTTCAAGCCGGCCTGGGTAAAGATGCGCTGCAGCTGCACCACGTTGCTGAGGTAAAACGTGTTGCGCGTGTGGTTCTCGGGAATGAGCAACAGGTTTTTTGCCTCTGGACAAATTTTCTCAATCGCGGCCATACCCGCTTGCACCGCCAAGGGCAGCATCTCAGGCGTGAGGTTGTTCCAGCCACCGGGGTACAGGTTGGTGTCCACCGGCGCGAGCTTAAAGCCCGCATTGCGCACATCGACCGATGAATAAAAAGGCGGTGTGTGCTCCATCCACTCTAGGCGAAACCAACGCTCAATCGCAGGCATGGATTCTAGGATGCGCTGCTCGAGCTCATTGATGGGGCCGCTTAGGGCCGTGACAAGGTGGGGAACCATAACAACTCTCGCTGTGAAAGGCAGCCCCGGCGTCGGGGCTGCGTCTAAAAAAGGCTGGGTGCAGTGTGCACCTCAGACATGACAAATGGTGGCGTGCCGTGCGTTTACAAGTACGTCCCAGCCACCGCTGTGGTTTCAACTCAGACGCGAATTTCGCCCTGACCCAATACCACGTACTTGAGAGAGGTCAGCCCCAGCACGCCTACGGGGCCGCGCGCATGAAACTTATCGGTAGAAATGCCAATTTCCGCACCCAAGCCGTATTCAAATCCGTCCGCAAACCGCGTGCTGGCATTGACCATCACGCTGGCAGAGTCGACTTCTCGCAAAAAACGCTGCGCATGGCTGTGGTTGTCGGTGACGATACAGTCCGTGTGGTGGCTGGAGTAGCGGTTGATGTGGGCA
>JANREF010000337.1 GCA_030726195.1 Burkholderiaceae bacterium
CTCCCCGAGTTTGTGACCGACCATTTGTTCGGTGACATACACGGGCACGTGTTGGCGGCCGTTGTGCACAGCAATCGTCAGACCGATGAAATCGGGCAGGATTGTTGAGCGGCGTGACCAGGTTTTCACAGGCTTTTTGTCCTTGGTAGACACAGCTTTGTCTACCTTGGCCAGCAAGTGATGGTCCACGAATGGGCCTTTTTTCAGTGAGCGAGTCATTTCAATAACCCTTTACTTCTTGCGACGCGAAACGATCATGTTCTGCGTGCGACGGTTATTACGGGTACGGTAGCCCTTGGTCATGTTGCCCCATGGGTCAACAGGCACTCGGCCTTCGCCTGTACGGCCTTCGCCACCACCGTGTGGGTGGTCGACTGGGTTCATTGCGACGCCACGCACGGTTGGGCGAATACCCATCCAGCGCTTGACACCGGCTTTACCCAATTGGCGCAAGCTGTGCTCTGAGTTGCCAACTTCACCAATGGTGGCGCGGCATTCGATGTGCACTTTGCGCACTTCGCCAGAGCGCAGGCGAACCTGAGCGTACAAACCTTCACGAGCCATCAGCACAGCAGATGCGCCTGCGGTACGCGCAATTTGCGCGCCCTTGCCAACTTGCAACTCGATACAGTGAATGGTTGAACCCACTGGAATGTTGCGAATCGGCAATGTGTTGCCAGCGCGAATAGGCGCTTCTGAACCCGACATCAACTGCGTACCAGCCTCAACGCCGCGTGGGGCGATGATGTAGCGACGCTCGCCGTCTGCATAACAGACCAATGCGATGTGTGCGCTGCGGTTGGGGTCGTATTCGATACGCTCAACCTTTGCTGGGATGCCATCCTTGTTGCGACGGAAGTCGACAACGCGGTAGTGGTGCTTGTGACCACCGCCTTTGTGGCGAACCGTGATGTGACCGTTGTTGTTACGACCGGCTTTTTGGAACTGTGGTTCCAACAAGGGTGCGTAGCCATCACCTTTGTGCAGGTGATCGCGCGTGATGCGAACGGCATGACGGCGGCCTGGTGATGTTGGTTTTGTTTTAATAACAGCCATGATTATGCAACCTCCCCACCCAAGTTGAGCTCTTGGCCAGGCTGCAGCGTCACGAACGCTTTACGCGTGTGATCACGACGACCTGTTGACTTACCAAAGCGCTTTGTTTTGCCCTTTTGGTTAGACACAGCCACAGCTTTAACCTGAACTTTGAATAACAGCTCAACAGCAGCCTTGATTTCTGGCTTGCTGGCGTCACGCAAAACTTTGAACATCACAGTGTTGGACTTTTCAGCCACCATCGTTGCCTTTTCAGACACGATAGGTGCAACCAACAACTGCATCAAGCGACCTTCGTCGTACTTTGCCTGAATGGTGCTCATGCGAACATCTCCTGCAGTTTGGCTACAGCGGCCTTGGTCACGATGACTTTACGGTAGTGCACCAATGACAACGGGTCTGCGTAGCGTGGCTCAACGACCAACACGTTGGGCAGGTTGCGTGAAGCGAGATACAAGTTCTCATCTACTTCGTCCGCAATCACCAGCACCGACTTGAGGTTCATGGCCTTGAATTTGTCAGCCAACACTTTGGTCTTAGGAGAATCCAATTTGATGGACTCCACGACGGCCAAGCGACCATCACGCACCAATTGCGAGTAAATAGAAGCCATACCAGCGCGGTACATCTTCTTGTTCACCTTGTGGCTGAAGTTCTCATCTGGGCTATTTGGGAAAGCACGACCGCCTCCACGCCAGATGGGAGATGAAGTCATACCAGCACGTGCACGGCCTGTGCCCTTTTGCTTGAATGGCTTCTTGGTTGAGTGATTCACAGTGTCGCGGCCCTTTTGAGCGCGCGTACCTTGACGTGCATTGGCTTGGTAAGCCACCACGATCTGGTGAATCAATGATTCGTTGTAGTCACGACCGAAAACGGTGTCAGACACGTCAACCTTTGACGCAGCTTGACCTTGGTCATTCAGGAGTTCGACTTGCATCAGTTCGCTCCTTTGTTAGAGACTTTCACGGTGGGGCGAACGGTTACAAAACCGCCTGGCGCACCGGGAATAGAGCCTTTGATGAGTAACAGCTGACGCGCTTCGTCAATACGCACCACATCCAGATTTTGGGTGGTTACGGTTGCGTCGCCCATGTGGCCAGACATCTTCTTGCCAGGGAACACACGACCTGGGTCTTGCGCCATGGAGATAGAACCGGGCGCATTGTGCGAACGGCTGTTACCGTGTGATGCGCGCTGTGAAGAGAAGTTGTGGCGCTTGATGGTGCCGGCAAAGCCTTTACCAATCGAAGAACCTTGAACATCAACCTTCTGACCAGCGGCGAACACGGCCGTCACAGGCACAGCAGCGCCAGCGGCGTACTGAGCTGCCACGTCGGCTGCTACACGGAATTCTTTGGTGATTTCGCCGGCTTCTACGCCAGCTTTGGCCAAATGGCCAGCCTGAGGCTTGGTTACGCGTGATGCACGGCGCTTGCCGAACGTCACTTGCAACGCATCGTAGCCATCAGTGGCTTGGGTTTTGACTTGCGCCACACGGTTGT
>JANREF010000338.1:0-9628 GCA_030726195.1 Burkholderiaceae bacterium
TGATCTCAACCCCATTATGGGCTTGAACGACTCCAAGAAATTGACGCCGCGTCGCCGTGAGCAACTGTTTATAGAAATCAAGGCCAAGGCTTTGTGCTTCTCTATTGCGCAGGCCAGCGTGCAGGAAATAGACGACGTTAATATTTTGCAAGCCACCATGCTGGCCATGCAGCGTGCGGTTGCTGGCTTGCGTTTGAAGCCGGTCAAAGCGCTGATCGACGGTAACCGCATTCCAAAGCTGGACGTGATGGCCGAGGCCATTGTGCAAGGCGATGCACATGTGAACTGCATTGCAGCGGCTTCGATTTTGGCCAAGGTCACGCGTGACCACTACATGTGCGAGTTGCATGATCAGTTTCCGCATTACGGATTTGCCGGACACAAAGGCTACGGCACGGCCGCGCACATCCATGCGCTGAGGACGCATGGGGCGTGTGAGCACCACAGGCGCAGTTTCTCGCCAGTGCTGGCTTTGCATGCCAGTGCTACCGGACAGGTGCTGGCATGACAGGCGCGGGTATGCACGACACACACGCAGCGCAGGACCAACCACTGTTGCCCACACCGATTGCTTCGGTGGACAACGCGGTGGTCAAGCGCATACGTGCGTTGCAGCGTGATGGCGCGTCGTATAAAAAATTGGGTGAGTTGTGGCTGGAGGGCGACCATTTGTGCCGCAGCGCCCACCACAAAGGCTTTGCGCCCAGCGTATTCACCTGGAGTGAAGCCGCTTGGCAGCGTTGCACGCAGGCCGCTGCGCGTGACGCACACGCCGCTGCGACCCTGCGCTGCGCGCAGGCGGCCAAACACCAGGTCATGCTCAGTGACAAACTATGGGCTGAACTCACCGGTCTAGAGTCGCCCGTGGGTATGGGTGCGCTGTTTGGCTTGCCTGTGTCCGGTGCGCAAGACGTACAGCCGCATGCCGCCAGCGTGGTCTTAGACCGTGTGCAAGACCCCGGCAACTTGGGCTCCATCATTCGCTCTGCTGCGGCCATGGGTTTTGCGCAGGTGTTGGCGCTCAAGGGAACGGTGGCGATGTGGTCGCCCAAAGTGGTGCGCGCCGGCATGGGAGCGCATTTCGCGCTCACGTTGGTGGAGGGCTTGGACTCAGCCGATCTGGCTGCGCTGAGCGCCCCGATGTTGGTGACCAGTAGCCACCAAGGCGAGTGGTTGCACCACTTGCAGTCCCAGTCGAAGTTGCCATGGCCATGCGCTTGGGTACTGGGCCACGAAGGGCAGGGGGTCTCGCCCGGCATTGAGGCCATGGCCTCACAGCAAGTGCGCATTGTGCAGCCCGGGGGCGAGGAGTCGCTCAATGTGGCCGCCGCTGCTGCGGTGTGCTTGCACGCCAGTGCGGCCAGCCACACCGTGCACGGCGGCGGTTGAAAAAACTCGTCTGGTCCGCGTCATAGTGGGCCGGAGGTGGCTATAATTGGAGGGTTTACCCGCAACCTGCCTGCGCCCGCCTCACAGATCACGCTTGCCCTCGTCAGAGTGCCCAAATACTGTGCCCGTCACTGTGTGGCGCATGCTCACAACTTGGAGTCATCCGTGCTACCCGTTTATCCGACAGCCATTCTTGCGCTCGCTGACGGCACGGTCTTTTCAGGTATTTCTATCGGTGCAACTGGTCAAACCGTTGGTGAAGTGGTGTTCAACACCGCACTCACCGGTTACCAGGAAATCTTGACCGACCCCAGCTACTGCCAGCAAATTGTCACCCTGACATACCCGCACATTGGCAGCTATGGCGTCAACGCACAAGATGTGGAGGCTTCACGCATCCACGCCGCCGGCCTGATTATCAAAGACCTGCCCATTCTTGCTTCCAACTTTCGCAGCGAACAATCCTTGAGCGATTATTTGCGCGCTGAAAACACCGTTGCACTCGCTGACATCGACACCCGCATGCTGACGCGCCATTTGCGCGAGCACGGTGCGCAAAACGGTTGCATCTTGGCGTTGCCAGCCGGTGTCGTTGCAACGGATGAGCACAAGGCTCAAGCTGTTGCTGCCGCCAAAGCTGCACCCAGCATGGCCGGATTGGACTTGGCGCAGGTCGTCAGTACCCAAGCCTCATACGAGTGGGCAACCACCGAGTGGCAGTTGGGCGAGGGCTATGGCACGCAGGCCAACCCCAAGTTCCATGTCGTAGCGCTGGACTTTGGTGTGAAGTACAACATTTTGCGCATGTTGGCCCAACGAGGCTGCCGCGTCACGGTGTTGCCTGCCAAGAGCAGCTTTGAGACAGTGATGCAGCACAAGCCCGATGGTGTGTTCTTCTCCAACGGCCCTGGTGACCCCGAGCCCTGTACCTACGCCATTGAAACAGCGCGTGCTGTGATGGATGCGAAGGTGCCGTTGTTTGGTATTTGTTTGGGCCATCAAATCATGGCGCTGGCCAGCGGTGCGCAGACCTTCAAGATGAAGTTTGGCCACCACGGTGCCAACCACCCGGTCAAAGACTTAGACAACCAGCGCGTATCGATTACGAGCCAAAACCATGGTTTTGCTGTTGACAAGGCCACGCTGCCTAGCAACATGCGCATCACACATGAAAGCTTGTTTGATGGCACGGTGCAAGGCTTGGCCCGCACCGATACGCCCGCATTTTGCTTCCAAGGACATCCGGAGGCCTCTCCTGGTCCACACGACATCAGCTATTTGTTCGACCGCTTCACCGCGCTGATGGAGAAAAAATAAACATGCCAAAGCGCACCGACATTCAATCCGTACTCATCATTGGCGCCGGCCCCATTGTTATCGGGCAGGCCTGTGAGTTTGACTACTCAGGCGTGCAGGCTTGCAAGGCTTTGCGTGAGGAGGGCTACAAAGTCATCCTCATCAACAGCAACCCTGCCACCATCATGACCGACCCCGATACGGCGGACGTGACCTACATCGAGCCCATCACGTGGCAGATGGTTGAGAAGATCATCGAGAAAGAAAAACCCGATGCCATTTTGCCCACCATGGGTGGTCAAACAGCGCTCAACTGCGCGCTGGACTTGTGGCGCGAAGGCGTGCTCGACAAGCACGGTGTAGAGCTCATTGGTGCTTCGCCCGAGGCCATTGACAAGGCCGAGGACCGTCAAAAGTTCAAGCAGGCCATGGACAAAATTGGTCTAGGGTCTGCGCGTTCTGGTATTGCGCACTCCATGGACGAAGCTTGGACTGTGCAAGGCGAGATGGGTTTCCCAACCGTGATTCGTCCCAGCTTTACGCTGGGCGGTACGGGTGGCGGTATTGCCTACAACGCCGAAGAGTTCGAGCTCATTTGCAAGCGCGGCTTGGAAGCCTCACCCACCAACGAGCTGCTGATTGAGGAGTCGCTGGTTGGTTGGAAAGAGTACGAGATGGAAGTGGTGCGCGACACAGCGGACAACTGCATCATTGTGTGTTCTATCGAAAACTTAGACCCCATGGGTGTGCACACCGGTGACTCCATCACGGTGGCACCAGCGCAAACGCTGACCGACAAGGAATACCAAATTTTGCGCAACGCCAGTTTGGCGGTATTGCGTGAAATTGGTGTGGACACGGGCGGCTCTAACGTGCAGTTCTCCATCAACCCCGAAGATGGGCGTATGGTGGTCATCGAGATGAACCCACGCGTGTCGCGCTCATCCGCACTGGCATCAAAAGCCACGGGTTTCCCCATTGCAAAAGTGGCGGCCAAATTGGCCGTTGGTTTCACGCTGGACGAGTTGCGCAACGACATCACGGGTGGTGCAACACCCGCTAGCTTTGAGCCCAGCATCGACTACGTGGTTACAAAAATCCCACGTTTTGCGTTTGAAAAATTCCCAACCGCCGACAGCCGCCTCACCACACAGATGAAGTCGGTGGGTGAGGTGATGGCCATGGGGCGCACCTTCCAAGAAAGCTTCCAAAAAGCGCTGCGTGGACTGGAAGTGGGCGTTGACGGTATGAACGA
The DNA here is from genome assembly GCA_030726195.1 of Burkholderiaceae bacterium. Classification (GTDB taxonomy): domain Bacteria; phylum Pseudomonadota; class Gammaproteobacteria; order Burkholderiales; family Burkholderiaceae_C; genus RS62. The sequence goes on from JANREF010000338.1 coordinate 3,941, forward strand.
AAAAACCGTCGACCGCGAAACCTTGGCCAAAGAACTGGGTACGCCCGGACCAGAGCGCATCTGGTTTGTGGGCGACGCGTTCGCTCAAGGCTGGAGCATCGACGAGGTGTATGCACTCACCAAAATCGACCATTGGTTCTTGGTTCAGATCGAAGAGATCGTTCAAATTGAGCTCAAGCTCGAGAACACGTCTTTGGACTTGATTGACGATAAAACCTTGTTGGGCCTGAAGAAAAAGGGCTTCTCGGACCGCCGCCTGGCCAAGTTGCTGAAGAGTACCGAGGGCAACGTGCGCAACCGCCGCCATGCCGGTGGCATTCGCCCTGTGTACAAACGTGTCGACACCTGTGCCGCGGAATTTGCGACCGACACGGCTTACATGTACTCCACGTACGAGCAAGAGTGCGAGGCTGCGCCCACCGACAAGAAGAAAATCATCGTTTTGGGCGGTGGCCCCAACCGCATCGGCCAGGGCATCGAGTTTGACTACTGCTGTGTGCATGCGGCCATGGCGCTGCGCGAGGACGGCTACGAGACCATCATGGTCAACTGCAACCCTGAGACCGTGTCTACCGACTACGACACCTCGGACCGTTTGTACTTCGAGCCGCTCACCTTGGAAGACGTGCTTGAGATCGTCGACAAAGAAAAACCAGTCGGCGTGATCGTGCAGTACGGTGGCCAAACGCCTTTGAAGTTGGCCCTAGGCCTTGAGGCGGCAGGTGTGCCCATCATTGGTACCAGTCCTGACATGATTGACGCGGCCGAAGACCGTGAGCGCTTCCAAAAGCTGCTGCACGACTTGGGTTTGAAGCAGCCGCCCAACGCCACAGCGCGAACCGAGGCGCAAGCCTTGGAAAAAGCCGAGGCGCTGGGATACCCATTGGTGGTGCGCCCCAGCTACGTGCTGGGCGGACGTGCAATGGAAATCGTGCACGAGCAGCGTGACTTGGAGCGTTACATGCGCGAGGCCGTCAAGGTCAGCCACGACTCTCCCGTGTTGTTAGACCGCTTTTTGAACGATGCCGTGGAGTGTGATGTCGACGCCTTGTGCGACGGCCAACGCGTGTTCATCGGCGGCGTGATGGAGCACATCGAACAAGCAGGTGTGCACAGCGGTGACTCGGCCTGTTCACTGCCGCCCTATTCGCTGTCCAAAGCGACGGTAGATGAGCTCAAGCGCCAGACCGCAGCCATGGCCAAGGCCTTGCACGTGGTGGGTTTGATGAACGTGCAGTTTGCGATTCAAGAGGTCAACGGCCAAGACGTGATTTACGTTCTTGAGGTCAACCCACGCGCCTCGCGCACCGTACCGTTTGTCTCCAAGGCCACAGGCATACAGCTGGCCAAAGTGGCCGCGCGATGTATGGCTGGTCAGTCCTTGGACTCACAGGGCGTCATGGACGAGGTCACGCCGCCATACTTCAGCGTCAAGGAAGCGGTATTCCCGTTTGTGAAGTTCCCAGGTGTGGACACCATTTTGGGTCCTGAGATGAAGTCCACTGGTGAAGTCATGGGCGTGGGCCGCACTTTTGGTGAGGCCTTCATCAAGTCGCAGCTGGGTGCTGGTACTCGCTTGCCACGCGCAAGTGACAAGGTCAACAAGGTGTTCTTGACCGTGAAAAATGGCGACAAGCCACGCGCTGTTGGGGTGGCCAAGGCGCTGGTTGCGATGGGCTTCAAGCTCATTGCAACACGCGGCACGGCTGGCGCCATCAATGAGGCTGGCACCTTATGCGAAGTGGTGAACAAGGTCACCGAAGGCCGTCCGCACGTGGTGGACTTGATCAAAAACAACGAAGTGTGTTTGGTCATCAACACTGTTGAGGAGCGCCGCAACGCTATTGCCGACTCACGTCAAATTCGTACCTCAGCGCTGTTGGCGCGTATCACCACGTTCACCACCATATCGGGGGCCGAGGCCGCTGTAGAAGGCATGGCCTTCTTGGATGAGCTGGGTGTGCGCTCCATTCAAGACTTGCACAAGGATCTCGCGGTTTAGACCGCTGGGTGCTGGGGTCTAGGCTAGCCACCTAGGCCCTGGTAGCCGTTTACCAGCGTCGCGGGTATTCGGGCTATAATCTGCGGCTAACCTTGCCACACCCTGTGTTGACGCTCAGGGGTGGTTGTTTTAATCCACAAGGAGTAAAGATGCGTCATTATGAAATCGTGATGTTGGTTCATCCCGACCAAAGCGAGCAAGTTCCAGCCATGCTGGAGCGTTACAAGGGCCAGATCACGGCCGGCGGTGGCAAGATTCACCGTGAAGAAGACTGGGGCCGTCGTCAGTTGGCATACCAGATCAACAAGTTGAGCAAAGCCCACTACGTGTGCTTGAACATCGAAGCTGATCAGTCTGTTGTTGCCGAGTTGGAGCATGCCTTCAAGTTCAACGATGCTGTACTGCGTCACATGACTGTTCTCAAGAAGAAGGCTGAAACAGCGCCATCTTCAATGATGAAGTCTGTTGAGCGCGAAGAAGCTCGCAAAGCACAACACCAGGAGACCGCCGCTTAATTGCCGCACAGTTGAGGTGACGCGTTGACCAACCAGTTTGTGCTCAGCGCACGTTTGCAAGCCTTAAGTTCACTGCGATACACACCTGCCGATCTGGCTGTTTTAGATTTGTGGCTAGAGCACGAATCGAAAGCGAAAGAAGCAGGGATTGAGCGAATCGTTCAATTGCGTATGAAAGCAGTGGCATTTGGGGCCGTAGCGCAAACCTTGGCCAGACAGGACTTGGAGACCGAATACGGTTTCAAAGGCTTCATGGCAACATCTCGAAACGGCAAAGGCGTGGTATTTCATATCCAAGAGCTGTTACCCCAGACTCTGACCTCTTAATTTTAGGAAGGCCCATCATGGCTGCACCCCGTAAAAAATTTGATAACAAGCGCAAGCGCAACACACAATCTTTGTTGTTCAAGCGCAAGCGTTTCTGCCGCTTCACCGTCGCTGGTGTTGAGGAAGTGGACTACAAAGACACCGACACATTGCGCGACTTCATCTCTGAAAACGGCAAGATCATCCCTGCTCGTTTGACAGGCACACGCGCCATTTACCAGCGTCAAGTCACCACCGCCATCAAGCGTGCTCGCTTCTTGGCTTTGATGCCCTACACCGACCAGCACCGCGTTTAAGGAGTTCTAGTCATGCAAATTATTCTTTTAGAAAAAATCGTGAACCTGGGCTCTTTGGGCGACGTGGTTAAAGTTAAAGATGGTTACGCACGTAACTTCTTGATCCCATCAGGCCGCGCACGCCGTGCAACGCAAGCTGCCATCGCCGAGTTTGAGTCTCGTCGTGCAGAGCTGGAAAAGGCTGCCGCTGAGAAGCTGGCCGTGGCTCAGGCTGCTGGTGAGAAGATGAATGGCGTTGTCGTCACTGTGAGCCAAAAGGCTGGCGTTGATGGCCGTTTGTTCGGCTCCATCACCAACCACGACATTGCTGATGCATTGACCAAAATGGGCTTTACAGTTGCAAAGTCACAAGTGCGTATGCCTAACGGTCCTTTGAAGGCTGTTGGCGAGTACAGCGTTGAAGTTGCGCTGCACACCGACGTGCATTTGGAAGTGGCTGTGAAAGTAGACGGCGAAGCCGCCTAAGCTTCACCAGCTCTCCTACGCAAAGCCGCCTGGGGTAACCTAGGCGGCTTTGTTGTTTCTGGATGCAGCAGGTGCTGCGTTGAAGTGCACAGTTTGTACAGGTTTGCGCACACGCAATCTACCGCTTAGTCACAGGCCTGTACACAGACTTATCCACAGGCGTTTGACGTATTGGCATTAACATGTGTCATGGCTATTGCCGTCTCAGTCGGCAGGGCTGGCGCGCACATGTGTAGCGCCCAATGCCCGCGCGATACACCAACAATGTCATAGGTTTGCGAGCCGCAACGCCCGAGTTCCTAAAAGCGCTGGCTTATAGACCCATGGATTTACAACGATACAAATGCGCAAAGGCGCAAAGGCGCAGAGGTGTAAGGGCGTAAAGACGTCAAGTCATCACCGACCAGCGCCCAAGCCATTGAGCACCCCACCGCTAGCCATCTAACCCGCAACAACGACTGCCACACGTGAACGATTTTTCTTCCTCTGATACTGATTACTTGAGCACCGCTGGTTTTGGCGAGCACGACCAACAGGTGGCCAAACTGCGCGTGCCGCCGCATTCGCTGGAGGCGGAGTCCAGCGTGATCGGCGGTTTGTTGCTGGACAATTCGGCTTGGGACCGTGTGGCTGATTTGTTGGCCAGCGACGATTTTTACCGTTTCGAGCACAGGCTGATTTTTCAGGCCATTCACGACCTGACCAACAACAGCAAGCCTGCCGACGTGATCACAGTGTTCGAGCATCTGCAAGGCAATGGCAAAGCGGTAGAGGCGGGTGGCTTGGCCTACCTCAACAACTTGGCGCAGTACGTGCCCAGTGCCGCCAACATTCGCCGCTACGCCGAGATCGTGCGCGAACGCGGTATTTTGCGCAAGCTGGTCTCGGCCAGCGATGACATTGCGACCAACGCTTTTAATCCGCAAGGCAAAACCGTCGCACAGGTGCTGGACCAAGCTGAGCAAAAAATCTTCCAAATTGGGGAAGAGGGCTCGCGCATGAAGCAAGGCTTTCAGGCCATGGACAAGCTGGTGGTGGACCTGCTGGACCGTGTGCAGGAGATGGCCGACAACCCCAACGACATCACCGGTGTGCCCACAGGCTTTATTGACCTAGACCGCATGACCTCTGGCCTGCAAGCGGGCGACTTGGTGGTGCTTGCGGCTCGCCCGTCTATGGGTAAGACTGCGTTTGCCATCAACATCGCCGAGCACGTCGCACTCCACGAGCAGCTCCCTGTGGCGGTGTTCTCCATGGAAATGGGCGCAGCGCAGCTGGCCGTGCGTGTGGTGGGCTCGATTGGACGCATTCACCAAGGTCGCCTGCGTACCGGCAAGCTCAACGATGAGGAATGGCCACGCTTGACCGAGGCGATTGAGCAGTTGCGCACCGTGTCGCTGCACATCGATGAAACACCTGGCCTCACGCCCAGCGAGCTGCGCGCCAATGCGCGCCGTTTGGCCAGGAGTTGCGGCAAGTTGGGCTTGATCGTGGTCGACTACTTGCAGCTGATGAGTGGCAGCAAGTCCGACGGTGAAAACCGCGCCACCGAACTGGGCGAGATTTCGCGAGGTTTGAAGATGCTGGCGAAAGAGCTGCAATGCCCCGTGATTGCGCTGTCCCAGCTCAACCGCAGCGTGGAACAGCGCACCGATAAGCGTCCCATGATGAGCGACTTGCGAGAGTCGGGCGCCATTGAGCAAGACGCCGACATCATCATGTTCATTTACCGAGACGATTACTACAACAAAGAAACCAGCAAGGACCCGGGCGTGGCCGAGATCATCATCGGCAAGCAGCGTAACGGCCCCACCGGCACCGTGCGCTTGGCGTTTATGAACCACTTGACCCGCTTTGAGAGCTTGGCCTCCAGCGGTGACGACTTTTAAGCCAGCCACTCGCGCCATGCGCCAAGCCTGAAGCGCCCTTGAAGGCTGCGGTTATGGTGCAGCGCAGGCGTCGCCGCGGCGGGGGTGCTGTGGTGCTAGCGTGCCTAGGCTGCGGTGGTGATTGGTGTTCAGCTGAGTAAGAAATACCGCAACATCAGCGTGGCCACAGCTACGATGCTTAGGCCGACCAGCCA
>JANREF010000338.1:9728-13218 GCA_030726195.1 Burkholderiaceae bacterium
TCTATGACGTCACCCCACGGCACCATTTTCAGTGCAGTTAGCCAGCCAATTGCCATGTCTTGTCAGTTCCTTTATGCGGTTTCACGGTGTCACGGTTTCACAGTCTCGCGATTCAAGCGCTTCAGTTTGTGTCATTTGTTGAGCGTCCGCGCCCTGCTTGTCCGAGTTACTGCGTGATTGAGTTACTGATTGTCTGAGCGCCTCAATAGCTCCACTCCAGTTGCTCACAGCACATCGCTTGCAAAGTCAGCCAAGCGCGAGCGCTCGCCACGCGCCAGCGTGATGTGGCCACCGTTGGCCCAGCCCTTGAAGCGGTCTACCACATAGGTCAGGCCTGAGGAGCCTTCGCTCAAGTAGGGTGTGTCGATTTGTGCCAAGTTGCCCATACAAATGATTTTGGTACCAGGACCGGCCCTCGTAATCAGGGTTTTCATTTGCTTGGGCGTGAGGTTTTGAGCCTCATCAATGATGACGTACTTGTTTAAGAAGGTGCGCCCACGCATGAAGTTCAAACTCTTGACCTTGATGCGGGAACGTATCAACTCATTGGTGGCGGCGCGCCCCCACTCCCCAGCGCCCGTGCCATCGCCTTTGGCCAAGAACTCTAAGTTGTCGTCCAAGGCCCCCATCCAAGGCCCCATTTTTTCTTCTTCTGTGCCGGGCAAAAAGCCAATGTCCTCGCCAACCGATACCGTGGCGCGCGTCATGATGATTTCTGTGTAGCGGCGCTCGTCCAGTACTTGTGTCAAGCCGCTGGCCAGCGCCAGCAATGTTTTGCCGGTGCCAGCGGTGCCCGTCAAGGTGACGAAGTCGATTTCGGGGTCCATCAATAGGTTGAGGGCGAAGTTTTGCTCACGGTTGCGCGTGGTCACACCCCAAGCGGCGTTCTTTTGGTGGCCAAAGTCGCGCAGCGTGCGCAGGACTGCGGCGTTGTCGCGCAGCTCGACCACGCGGGCATACAGCGACGGCTCGCCGGGCGCTTCAAAGTACACAAATTGGTTGATGAAAAACTGCTGCACGATGGGGCCGTGTACACGGTAGAACGTGTTGGCGCCCTCTTGCCAGCTCTCCACTTTCTTGCTTTGTTTGGACCAGAAGTCCGTGGGCAAGGCCAGCATGCCGGGGTACAGCAGCTCGCCATCATCCAGGGTTTTGTCGTTTTCGTAATCCTCAGCGGCAAGGCCCAGGGCGCGGGCTTTCACGCGCATGTTGATGTCTTTAGACACCAACACCACTTCGCGCTCTTTTTCCAGGTCGCTCAGCGCTTGCACCACACCCAAAATTTGGTTGTCTGCTTTGCCTTGGGGTAGGCTGCTGGGCAGTTGTGCGTTCAAGGGTGCGGTCTGGAAAAACAGCTTGCCCAACGCGCTTTTGTGACCTGTAGCGTTCAAGGGCAAGCCTTGCAGCATGTCGGCGCTGTCGCTGGCCAAGGCGTCTAAGGTGCGGCTGGTTTGTCGCGCGTTGCGCGCCACTTCACTCATGCCTTTTTTGTTGTTGTCCAATTCCTCCAACACGACCATGGGCAAGAAGATGTCGTGCTCCTCAAACCTGAACATGCAAATGGGGTCGTGCATCAGCACATTGGTGTCCAGCACAAACAAGCGTTTGACCTGCGTTTTGGCTTGCCCGCGTTTGCCGCGCGATGCGCTGGCTTTCGCCGGACGCACGCTGGCGGCAGGTGTGGCTTGCGCGACTGGTACCACGGCTGTAGGCCTTGTCGCTTGGGGCTTGCTCACAGCCTGCGTTGGGCGGCTGACAGGCACTTCTACCGGCGTTGCTGGCGCACGCGCCACCTCGGCCACATGGCTGCGCGCCGGCTTTGGTAAGCCTACGCTGCCAAACGACTGCGTGCCTTTAGGCATGGGCGCAGGCGCTGTTGCGCGCGGGCGCTCTGCCTGGCTGTCGCTGGAGGGCGTGGCCAGCTTGGGCTTACCGGCTTTGGGTGCGTTGTCTGCGTAGTCGGCGCTCAAACGGGCGGCTTTTTTGCTGGGGGCGGGTGGTAGTGGCATGAGGTGGTGTGCGGTCGGTTGATGACGGTTCAGTAAAGAGGGTGCGCGGCAGCAAAGTGTGGGGCAAGCAAGCGCGGGGCAGCAACATGCGATGCTCGGGGTGGTACTCGGGGTGATGCTGATGCTGGTGGCGGTGCGACAGCATTCCTGTTCGGTGCGTTGGCCACAAAAAGAAAAAGCCGCCCCGAGACCGGAACGGCTTTCATCATATGTGTGAGCGTGTTGGGCGCCAGCAGTGCTTGCATGCCACCACTATACACAAGCCTCAAGACACCGCACGGTGTGCGTATTAGGCCGCAGTTGCAGCAGCTTTTTTGAGGGCTTTCACAGCCTTGAGCACTTCGTCCACGTGGCCTGGCACTTTGAGGCCGCGCCACTCTTGCTTGAGTATGCCGTCAGGGCCTACCAAGAATGTGCTGCGCTCAATGCCTTTGACCTTTTTGCCGTACATGATTTTGTTTTTCACAACACCAAACATGTGGCACATTTTTTCCTCGGTATCGGCGATGAGGTCGAAGGGCAACTCCAACTTCTCTTTGAAGTCGTCGTGAGACTTCATGTTGTCGCGCGATACGCCGTAGACTGTGGCGCCAGCTTTGACAAAGTCTTTGTACTTGTCGCGAAACTGCATGGCTTCGGTGGTACAACCGGGGGTGTTGTCTTTCGGGTAGAAATACAGCACAACGGTTTCGCCAATCATGGATTGGTTGGATAGACTGATGTCGCTGGTCGCAACAGCTTCAAATTCGGGGAGGGGTTTGTTAACAACAACTGCCATCTGCGGATCCTAACCTGAAGGTTTTCGTTTTTACTGGAAGTTCAGTGGCTTCGGTTTTGAGGCCTAGGCAATTGGTAGGTGATGCGCATCATGTTGCGAAAAATCACGCCTGAACTTGGATCAATCAAGCATTTTAACATGCCCGCGGCCCGTCATCTGCGATTGGGCACATAACTGCGCCAGTCGGTGTCCAAAACGCTAAGTAGCCGGGAGTACAGACATGAACCAAGCACCTGTGGGGCCAGAACCCTCCGTAGTCCACGACGACGCTGCACAGCAGTTCCGGGTCCGGCTGGCAGGCGGTTTGGACGGTGTGTTGCGTTACGAGTGGGCTGGTGAGCCCCAGACTGGCCCGCGCGTCATGCGCTTGATGCACGCCCGTGTGCCAGAGGCCTTGCGCGGACATGCGCAAGGCGGCGTCTTGATGGAAGCGGTGCTGACCGAAATCCGCGCCATGGGCGTCCTCGTCACGCCCATTTGCGGCTACACGCAGGCCTATATGACCCGCCATGCGGCCCGCTGGGGGCACTTGCTAGCCGCATGACTTGGCTGGTCGTGGTTAACCGCGGTTGGTAGCGACTAATCTGCGCTCAGGCCGCTGTGCGGTGCCAACGTGTGCCGTGCCTCGTTCAGGCTTTTGTCAGAGATACGGCGTTCATGCAGTAGCGCAGGCCCGAGGGCGCGGGGCCATCGGGAAACACAT
>JANREF010000339.1 GCA_030726195.1 Burkholderiaceae bacterium
CTCAAGCAAAGGCTTTTTCGTAGGTTTGGCGCAATATGTTCTTTTGCACCTTGCCCATGGTGTTTCTAGGCAGATCGGCCACCACCACGCAGTGCTTGGGCACCTTGAAGTTGGCCAATTGGCTTTTGAGCGCAGCCAGCACCTGCGCCGACTCCACTGCCGTGTTGGACCTTGCGACCACCACGGCCACACCCACTTCGCCGAAGTCGGCGTGTGGAATACCCACCACTGCGCTTTCGGCCACGCCGGGCAAGTTGTTGATAACAGATTCGATCTCGGCGGGGTACACGTTGTAGCCGCCACTGATGATCAAGTCTTTGTTGCGCCCCACAATGCTCACATAGCCTTGCGCATCTATCTTGCCCACATCGCCTGTTTTGAAAAAGCAGTCGGCGGTGAATTCTTCGGCTGTCTTTTCTGGCATTTGCCAGTAGCCCGCAAACACACTGGGGCCTTGTACTTGTATGTGGCCCACTTCTCCTTGTGCCACCGACTCGCCGCTGTCGTTCACCACGCGCAGGGTCACGCCCGGCAATGGGAAGCCCACGGTGCCCCCACGGCGCTGTGTTGCGTTGTTGTAGCGGGCATCGGCTTGGTAGGGGTTGGACGTGAGCATGACGGTCTCGCTCATGCCGTAGCGCTCCAAAATGGTGTGGCCCGTGCGTTTGTGCCATTCGTCAAAGGTGTCGGCCAGCAGCGGCGCAGAGCCCGACACAAACAAGCGCATGTTGCGCACCGCTTTGGCGTTCAGGTTGGCTTGTGCCAACAAACGCACGTACAAGGTGGGTACCCCCATGAATACGGTGGCGCGCTGCATGTGGACCAGGGCTTGTTGCGGGTCAAACTTCTTCATCCAAATCATGGGGCTCGCATTGAGCAAGGCACCATGAATGGCCACAAACAAACCGTGAACGTGGAAGATGGGCAGCGCGTGAATCAACACATCATCCTTGCGCCATCCCCAGTAGGTCTTGAGCGTTTGGGCGTTGCTGGCAATGTTGCCGTGGCTGAGCATGGCACCTTTGCTGCGTCCCGTGGTGCCGCTGGTGTAAATGATCACCGCCAAGTCGCTGGCCTTAACAGGCTGCGGTGTGTGCACCGCAGCGCAGTGCATGGCGCGCTCTAACAAGCTGCCCGTGCGGTTGTCACCTAAGGTGAACACACTGCCCACGCCGTTTTGAAAGGCCAGTTTGCTCACCCAGCCAAAATTGGCGGGGCTACACACGACCACAGCAGGCTTGGCGTTGTCTATGAAGTACGCCACCTCTGCGCTTTGGTAGGCGGTGTTCAGTGGCAAAAACACATGGCCCGCGCGCAGTGTGGCCAAGTACAACATCACCGCTTCCACAGACTTGTCGACCTGCACGGCAATGCGGCTGCCCGCTGGCAGCTTCAAGCCTTGGAGCAAGTTGGCGATCATGGCCGAGCCCTGCTCGAGATCCGCCCATGAGTACACGCCCGCGTCGTCGTAAATGGCGGGCTTGCTCAGGTCTTTGGGAAACTGCTGGCGCAACAGTTGGTAAAAGTTCGCATCGGCGGGCGATGGTTTGGTGGCTTTTGAAGTGCTCATATCGGTGTTGTGTCGTCGCGCTTAAGCTGTGCGGTGTAAAAAAGAAATAGGCGAATTCGCGCTTGGGTTGCTTGGCGTCTGACGGGCTGGGGCGGTTTGATGAATGTGTTGGTGGGTGTTGTATGTGGTCGTTGTATGTGGATGTTGTATGTCGGCTCTGTATGGCGACTAGGCTTTCAGCCATTTCTTCACCTGTGACGAGTGCGACACCGTGCCCTGCACAAACTCCTCGTGTCGGGACTCCACTTTGTCTAGGTCGTACAAGTAGTTCACCATCACCGACAGCGACTGCTTGATGCCCTTTTTAGACAAGTCCCCCGCCACGTTCACACGCTCTAGGCGTGCGCCGTTGTCGAGGTGGAAACGGGCCACCGGGTCACCCAAATGTTGGTGCGAGCCGTGCACCAACCAATAGGCGCAGGCATTTTGCACCGCAGTTGTCACGGTCTCGGACATCAAGCCAATGTCGCTCTGGGTCAACGGTGCATGCTCGGCTTGCCACTGGCGTATGGTGCGCACGTGGCTGGCTTGTACGCGGGGCAACTGGTCTGTGTCGACATGCTCAAACCAATTGGCAAAGCCAGGCACTGGCGACAAGGTGCAATAAGTCTTCAAGCTGGGCAGCTCTTGGGCCAGGTGTTCGGCCACACGCTTGATGAGGAAGTTGCCCAAGGACACGCCACGCAGGCCAGGCTGGCAGTTGCTGATGGAGTAAAACACAGCCACTTTGGGTTTGGCCGACTCAGACACCTCGCCCTTGATATCAATCAGTGGCGCAATACTAGGCGGTATGGCGTCTGTGAGCGCCACCTCCACAAAAATCAAAGGCTCGCCTTCGAGCTGCGGATGGAAAAACGCATAGCAGCGCCTGTCGCTTTGCAAGCGGCGGCGCAAATGCGTCCAGCTGTCAATGGCATGGACGGCTTCGTGCTGGATGATTTTCTCCAGCAAGGCCGCGCTGGAATCCCAGCTCACCGGCT
>JANREF010000340.1 GCA_030726195.1 Burkholderiaceae bacterium
GCCCACCACGCTGGTCGAGCGGGAAAGTTCCCAGTAACGCTGCGGGCGCGCAAGGCTGCTGTGCTTGCGCCACCATGGCGCTATGCGTGCACCGGCCCCAGCCCGGCTGCCGCCAAGCGGCCACACTGAACAGCTATCAGCTATCCGCTATCGGCTATCAGCTGTCAGCTGTGAGCCAACCCTTGAAGCGCAGTGGCAAGCAGATCACCACGGCCAGCTCAATATGTAGCTATAAAATACCAATTCATGTTTTTTTAAATGGATGTGTATTGTTTATGGACTACTTTTTGAACGACTGTCATGCACATTGAACAAATCGTCATCGAGTTTGTGTCCATAGAAGACCGTCTTTTGATGACCGTGCACGTGGACGGCCCGTCCATTCGCGTGTGGCTCACTCGGCGTTATGTACGTCTGTTGCGAAGTGCGTTGAACGACATCTTGGGTCATCAGGTCATCGCCTCGCGGCCCTTGGCTGTGGGCTCCAACACACTCTTGGCTGAGCTCATGCACGAGCAAGCCATCGCAAACGTAGACCTAAGCACCCCGCCCATCTCGCGCCACCACAGCGCAAGCGCCCAAGCCGACAGCGATACCGAGCTCGACAGCAGCCACACGGTCGCCAGTGGCAGCACCAGCGGCAGCAGCGGCACCAACGGGGTAGAGGACGCTTGGCTGGCCGTGCAATTGCAAACCATGTGGGACGAGCAGGACCAGCCTCAGCGCCGGGCCACCGCCATCAGCTTCTTACCCAAAGCCGGCACAGGTATCACATTCAACCTGGACGACAAGCTCCCCCACGCCTTCGCCGAAATGCTCGCCCGCTCCTGCGAATCGGCCCAGTGGGATCTGGACTTTGCGCCCTTGGGCACCAACGCGAAAAGCAGCCAAGTCCTGCACAGCAGCACACGGCTGCACTGAAGACCAAGGGGACTGACTGTGGCGCTGTCAACGGCTCAAACGAAATTGCAAACGTTTGCAATTTTTTACAATCCGCAGACAAACCGCAGGCGTTAAGCGCGCGGACACTGGCTTCCACCCCGCCACAAATGGAAACAAACAGCATCGCCCTATGGCACCAGTGCATAAGGTCTGCGATCGTATTCCGCCGACAATGACACATAAATAACACTTTTTAATTCAATAATAACGGCCCTCACCAGACTCATCCAAGCCATGCGCCACAACAGCGATTGCGACCCAGCCCGCACCACCCCCCATAAATAGGTGAAAACCCCGAGTTGCAAACGATTGCAATTTCGTTAATATTCAGTCGTTGGGTTGACGTACGGGCGGCGGTTCCGCCTCATTTTTTGGAGACACATTTCATGAAGCACATCAAACACACCGTCGCAGCTGCTGCGGCATTGTTCTCGCTGGTTGGCCATGCGGCCACCATCACCATCTCTTGCGGCTCTGTCGGTCAAGACTTTGAGTTCTGCAAGAAAACCACGTCCGAATGGGCGGCCAAAACCGGTAACGAAGTCAAGCTCTTCACCGTGCCCAACTCCACCACCGACATCCTGGCCTTGTTCCGCCAGATGTTTGCAGCCAAGTCGTCAGACTTGGACGTGATCAACGTCGACGTGGTGTGGCCAGGCATCATCAAAGACCACTTGGTGGATTTGAAGCAATACAGCGGCGGCGCTGAGAAAGCCCACTTCCCCGCCATCGTGGCCAACAACACCGTCAACGGCAAGCTGCTGGCCATGCCTTGGTTCACCGACGCAGGTTTGCTGTACTACCGCAAAGACTTGTTGGCCAAGTACGGCGTGTCAGCGCCCACCACTTGGGAAGAAATGGCCACTGCAGCCAAAAAGATTCAAGACGGCGAGCGCGCTGCGGGCAACAACGATTTCCAAGGCTTTGTGTTCCAAGCCAAGGCCTACGAGGGTTTGACCTGTGATGCGGTCGAGTGGATTTCCAGCTACAACGGCGGCAACATCGTCGATGACAAGGGCAACATCACCATCAACAACCCCGGCGCTGTGAAAGCCCTGAAGACAGCGGCTTCATGGATTGGCACCATCGCACCACAAGGTGTTTTGAACTACGCGGAGGAAGAAGCACGCGGCGTGTTCCAAAACGGCAACGCAGCCTTCATGCGCAACTGGCCTTACGCGTGGTCGCTGGGCAACGGCAAAGACAGCAAGGTCGCGGGCAAGATTGGTGTCTCCGCATTGCCCAAGGGCGGCGCTGACGGCAAACACGCAGCAACCCTGGGTGGCTGGCAGTTGGCCGTGTCCAAGTACTCCAAGAACCCCGAAGCTGCGGCGTCGTTGGTGATGTACATGACCAGCCCAGAGGTGCAAAAAGAGCGTGCCATCAAAGGCTCATACAACCCCACCATCCCAGCCTTGTACAAAGACAAAGACGTATTGGCAGCAGCGCCTTTCTTTGGCAGCTTGTACGACGTGTTCACCAACGCTGTACCCCGTCCTTCAACCGCCACTGGCCTGAAGTACAACGAGGTGAGCTCGGCCTTCTGGAACGCCACACACGACGTGTTGTCAGGCACTGCAACAGCAGAGAACAGCCTGGCCAAGTTGGAAGGCAAGCTCAAGCAAATCAAACGTGGCAAAGACTGGTAAGCCTTTGAACTGAACGGAAGACGGCCCGCTCGCTGCATGGTGAGCGGGCCGTTTTCAACCCCACGTAATGGGATGCACCATGAACAGCAAAACCAAAACCGCCTGGCTTTTTATGTCACCCATGCTGGTGATACTCATCGTTGTCGCGCTTTGGCCATTGGGACGCACCATTTGGTTCAGCTTGACCGATGCCAACATCAACAACCTTGATGCGGCGAAGTTTGTTGGTTTTGAAAATTACTTTGGCGAATACGGTTTATTTGCCAACCCCAACTATTACGACGGTTTTTGGAACAGCGACTGGGGCTTGTCCATCACCAACACATTGAAATTTTCCCTGGTCTCCGTGACCATAGAGACACTGTTGGGCTTGGCCGTGGCCATGCTGCTCAACCAAGAATTCAAAGGCCGTGCTTGGGTGCGCACGGCCGTACTCGTGCCATGGGCCATTCCCACCATTGTGTCGGCCAAGATGTGGGGCTGGATGCTACACGACCAGTTTGGCATCATCAACCAATGGCTGTACGACTTGGGCCTGGTGGCCGACAAAATAGCCTGGACCGCAGATCCCTCTTACGCCCTGTGGACCGTGGTGGCCGTGGACGTTTGGAAAACCACGCCGTTCATGGCCCTGCTCATTTTGGCCGCCTTGCAAACCCTGCCCAAAGACTGCTACGAAGCGGCCAAGGTTGATGGTGTGCATCCGCTGCGCGTGTTTTGGCAAGTCACACTGCCGCTGATCAAACCCGCCTTGATGGTGGCCGTGATCTTCCGCTTGCTCGACGCGCTGCGTGTGTTCGACCTCATTTACGTACTGACCGCCAACAGCAACGCCACCATCAGCATGTCTGGTTTTGTGCGCCGCGAAATGGTGGAAAACGGCTACATGGGCTACGGCTCGGCCGCCTCCACTGCGCTGTTCCTCATCATTGGTTTGTGTACCGTGGCCTACATCAAGCTGGGCCGCATGAAGTTGGGAGAAGACTGATGCAAACGCCTTGGTACCAACGTGCTGCGCTGTATGCGCTGGCCGCTATTGTGGTGGTGGTGTCGGTGTTCCCGTTCATCTATGCCATTTCCACCTCGTTCAAAACAGGCTCAGCCCTGTTCGACTCAGACTTGCTGCCAGAGACCTTCTCGGTACAAAACTACATCTCTTTGTTCACGCTGGCCGAGCAGCCGTTTGGCCGCCACATCCTGAACTCCATCATGGTGTCGGTGACCGTTGTAGTCGTGTCCCTGGCCATTGGTGTGACCGCAGCCTATGCGCTGGGTCGCATCAGTTTCAAGGGGCGCGGCCTCTTGCTCACAGCGGTGTTGTCGGTGTCCATGTTTCCCCAAGTGGCCGTACTGGCAGGCATGTTCGAGCTCATACGTGCGCTGGGGCTTTACAACAAGGCCATGGGCTTGGTCTTGCCCTACATGATCTTCACCCTGCCCTTTACCGTGTGGGTGCTCACCACCTTCATGAAGCAGCTGCCCAAAGAACTGGAAGAAGCCGCCATCATGGACGGCTGTGGCCCGCTGCGCATCATCAAAGATGTGTTCATGCCTTTGCTATGGCCCGCCTTGGTCTCGACCGGCCTGTTGGCCTTCATCGCCGCGTGGAATGAGTTCTTGTTTGCCCTCACCTTTGTGTTGGACAACAACGAGCGCACGGTGCCTGTCTCTATTTCCCTCATTTCTGGTGCCAGCAAATACGACATCCCATGGGGCAACATCATGGCTGCATCGGTGTTGGTCACCGTGCCACTCATTGTGTTGGTCTTGGCATTCCAGAAAAAAATCGTCTCAGGCCTGACTGCTGGCGCAGTCAAAGGCTAACCCCTCTCTATCCCACTCCCCTAGACATGAGCACACTCAAAGCAACAAACGACAACTGGTGGCGCGGCGGCGTCATCTACCAAATTTACCCCCGCAGCTTTCGCGACAGCAACGGCGATGGCGTGGGCGACCTGCCCGGCATCACACAGCAACTCGACTACGTCGCGCGCTTGGGTGTGGACTGCATTTGGCTGTCGCCGTTTTTCAAAAGCCCCATGAAAGACTTTGGCTACGACGTGAGCGACTACTGCGACGTAGACCCGATGTTCGGCACATTGGACGACTGCCGCGCCATGGTGGCGCGCGCCCACGAACTGGGCCTCAAAGTCATGATCGACCAAGTGTTGTCACACACCTCAGACCAACACCCGTGGTTTGTTGAAAGCCGTGCCAGCGTGGACAACGCCAAAGCGGATTGGTATGTATGGGCAGATGCCAACGAAGACGGCACCCCACCCAACAACTGGCTCAGCATCTTTGGCGGCAGCGCATGGCAGTGGGACACCCGCCGCCAGCAGTACTACATGCACAATTTTTTAGTCAGCCAGCCAGACCTGAACTTTCACTGCCCTGCAGTGCAAGACGCCTTGCTGGACACCGTCAAGTTTTGGCTGGATATGGGCATAGACGGCTTTCGCTTGGACACCGCCAATTTCTACGTGCACGACCAACAACTGCGCAGCAACCCCGCGCGCGGTCGCCCCACTGGCAACGACCCAGCCGTCAACAGCGTCAACCCCTACGGTTGGCAGTGGCACCGCTTTGACAAGAGCCAGCCCGAAAACCTGGTGTTCATGCAGCGTCTGCGCGCCCTGGTAGACCAATACCCCGACACCACCATGGTGGGTGAAATCGGCGACGACGACGGCTTGGCCCGCGTGGCCGAGTACACCAGCGGTGGCGACAAGCTGCACATGGCCTATTGCTTTGACTTGCTGGGGCCAGAGCACAGCGCACCGTTTGTACGCGGTGTGATCGAGCGCTTCGAGCGCTTGGGCGGGCAAGATGCGTGGCCTTGCTGGTCACTGTCCAACCACGACGTCGACCGTGTGGCCTCGCGCTGGGGGGCCGCCGATGACGCGACTCGCCGCATCCCCTTGTTTGCGGCCATGCTCCTGAGCCTGCGCGGCTCCAGCTGTATTTACCAAGGTGAAGAACTGGGCTTGCCCGACGCCGTGCTGCGCTTTGAAGAGTTGCAAGACCCCTACGGCATCACCATGTGGCCAGAGTTCAAAGGGCGCGACGGCTGCCGCACGCCCATGCCCTGGCAAGCCAACGCACTGCATGCTGGTTTTGGCGCGGGCAAGCCTTGGCTGCCCGTTGCGGCCACACACTTGCCGCTGTCGGTAGACCAACAAGACGCCGACCCCGCCAGTGTGCTCAACCGCTACCGCGCCTTGCTGCACTGGCGTCGCACCCAGCCCGCGCTCATACAAGGCAGCATGACCTTGCTGCCCGGCACCGAGCAGGTGCTGGCCTACCGCCGCGAGTCAGACGGCGACGCCGTCACCTGCGTATTCAACCTGTCTGGACAAACCACCTCATATGAGGTGGGTGCTGGTGCGCAGCTCTTAGACAGCGGTTTGGCAGGTGCACAGGTGCAAGGCTCAGCCGTGGCGCTGCAGCCGTGGAGTGGCGCATTTTTGCGTGTTTAAGGAGACCGGTTTATGTCCAGCATTGAGTTCAGAGGCGTAGAAAAACGCTACACCACCGACACCATCACCATCGCCCAAGCCAACTTGGTCATTGAGCCGGGTGAGTTTTGCGTGTTTGTTGGCCCCTCAGGCTGTGGCAAATCCACACTGCTGCGCATGATTGCAGGCCTGGAAGACATCACATCAGGTGAGATGTACATAGACGGCCAACGCGTCAACGACATGCCCCCAGCCAAGCGCGGCGTGGCCATGGTGTTTCAAAGCTATGCGCTGTACCCGCACATGACCGTGCGCGAAAACATGGCGTTTGGCCTGCGCGTGTTGGGCTCCAAAAAAGCCGACATAGACGCCAAAGTGGACGAAGCCGCCCACATTTTGCAACTCACCCACTTGATGGACCGCTTGCCCAAAGCCCTATCGGGTGGCCAGCGCCAGCGCGTGGCCATTGGCCGCGCCATTGTCAAACACCCCAAGGTCTTTTTGTTTGATGAACCGCTGTCCAACCTAGATGCAGCTTTGCGCGTACAAACACGTTTGGAAATTGCCAACCTGCACCAGCGTGTGAACTCCGCGAGCATGGTCTACGTGACCCACGATCAGGTCGAAGCCATGACCTTGGCCGACAAAATTGTGCTGCTGCGCGCCGGTGATGATGTGGCGAAAAAAGGCTCTATCGCACAGGTTGGCTCACCGCTCACGCTGTACCACCGCCCTGCCAGCTTGTTTGTGGCCGAGTTCATTGGCTCGCCAAAAATGAACGTCTTACCCGCCACACTCATACAGGCGCAAGACACACAAGCACGTCTGCACGTGTGTGGCCACCACTTCAGCGCAGGCGTTGATGCACGCCGCGTTGCAACGGGTACGCCCGTCACCGTGGGCGTGCGCCCTGAGGACATGCTGCTGAGCGAGCAAGCGGGCGACAACGTCATTGAAGGCCAGGTGGAGCACATCGAAAAGCTCGGCGAGTCTTCCATGATTTACTTTCGCGTGCCCGCGCACACCGAACTGCTCACGCTCAAAGTTGAAGGCACAGCCACGCAGCGCAAAGGCGACCCCTTGCGCGTGGCCTGCCCGGCGGATGCCATTCATGTGTTCGACGCCGAGGGCGACGCCTGTCACCGCACCGTGCAACTGCCTGCCTGAGCCGGCAACGCTTTTAATGAGATGAGATGAGATGAGTTGATCGGAATTGGTCTGGCTTGATCCGCGGTCTACTTCGCTCAACTCGGCAACGCTGCGCGGCGAGCAGCAAACCACAGCAAGCCCAGGCAAGGCGCACACCGCAGCTCATCAGACCCGCGCCGGTGGCACCCATCGCGGCTTGCGCACCCTAGCGCCTGTGCCGCACGTGCCTCATGTGTCGCCTACGCAGTCTGTATCACTGCTTCGCGTTAGGGAAACCCAGCTGCTCGCCAGCCACTGTGTAACTTGCAATGGTGGCTTGGCCTTGGGCAGACACCACCCGGTCCGCAGCCGCCTGCGCAGCAGCGTTATTGCGGTGGGCGTGTTTGGCAGGGCTCACGACCATCGCGCCGTATTGGTTGGACATGCGCTGGTCGCCTTGCACCAAGATGGCCAAGTCGCCCTCGTTTTTAGCGTTCAACCAGGTCGCGCGGTCGGACATCGCATAGAAGTTGGTGGCTGACGCCATAGTCAGCCCAGGACCTATGCCGCAGCCGCAGGCACAGCGCCTGAGCCATAGCCACCTGGACGCTTGAGCGTGCCGCCCGCCGTGACCGACACCGCACAGTATTTGAACTCGGGTATCTTGCCAAACGGGTCAAGCGCGGCATTGGTCAGCAGGTTGGCTGCCGCCTCAGCGTAAGCAAACGGGATAAAGATGGCGCCGCTGGGCGTGCCGTCGTCGCGGCGCACGTGTATCACCACCTCGCCACGGCGCGAGCGCACCGTCACCACATCGCCGGCCTCTAGGCCTAAGCGAACCAGGTCTGCGCCGCACATGCTCACGGTTGCCATGGGCTCAATGGCATCGAGCACGCCCGAGCGGCGCGTCATGCTGCCCGTGTGCCAGTGCTCCAACTGACGACCCGTGATGAGCACAAAGGGGTAGTCGCTGTCTGGGCGCTCGTTGGCGGGAATGATGTCGGCAGGTACCAGCTTCACGCGGCCATCGGCGGTTGCAAACTTGTCAATGAACACCGTGGGTGAGCCGGGGTCTTCGGCGCTCAAACAGGGGTAAGTGACGCTGGAGTCACGCTGCAGTCGCTCCCATGTGATGCCTGAGATGGCGGCGTGCATGGCTTGGCGCATTTCCTCGAATACGGCGGCCACACCACTGTGCTCACCTTCGTAGTTCCAGTTCAGGCCCAGGCCTTTGGCCAGCTGCTGAATGATCCACAAATCGGGCCTGGCCTGTCCGGGTGGCGTGAGCGCTTGTTGGCCCAGCTGCACCATGCGGTCGGTGTTGCTCACCGTGCCCGTTTTTTCTGGCCATGCGGTTGCAGGCAACACCACGTCGGCCAGCCATGCGGTTTCGGTCATGAAAATGTCTTGCACCACCACGTGCGCCATAGTGGCGAGCGCGTGCCTAGCGTGGTTCAAGTCGGGGTCGCTCATGGCGGGGTTTTCGCCCATGATGTACATGCCGCGCACCTTGTGTGGGTCGGTGTCATCGGCCAAGGCCTTGTGCATGATTTCCACCACGGTGTAGCCGGGCTTGTCGTCTAGCTTTTGGCCCCAGAAATTCTCAAACCAAGCGTGCGCCTGTGGCTGGTCCACGCGCTGGTAGTTGGGGAACATCATGGGGATGAGCCCGGCGTCGCTGGCGCCTTGCACGTTGTTTTGGCCGCGCAAGGGATGCAAGCCTGAGCCGGGTTTGCCAATTTGACCCGTCACGCTCACCAAAGCAATCAGGCAGCGCGCATTGTCTGTGCCGTGGATGTGCTGGCTCACGCCCATGCCCCACAAAATCATCGCACCCTTGGCTGTGGCAAAAGCACGTGCCACCTCGCGCAGCGTTTGCGCCGGTATGCCGCAAATGGGTGCCATGGCCTCAGGGCTGTAGCCCTTGACGTTGTCGCGCAAGGCTTCAAAGTTGTGGGTGCGATCGCGCACAAAGGCCTCATCTACCAAGCCTTCGTCGATCACGGTGTGGATCAGTGCATTGAGCATGGCCACATCGGTGTCGGGCTTGAACTGCAGCGTGCGCCAGGCGTGTTTGCCAATGTCGGTCACGCGTGGGTCGGCCAGCACAATTTTGGCGCCACGCTTGGCTGCATTCTTCATCCAAGTAGCGGCCACGGGATGGTTGGCCGTGGGGTTGGAGCCAATCACCAGAATCAGCTCGGCGTGTTCAACGTCGTTGACTTGGTTGCTCACCGCACCACTGCCCACACCCTCTAGCAAGGCGGCCACGCTGGAGGCGTGGCACAAGCGTGTGCAGTGGTCTACGTTGTTGGAGCCAAAGCCGGTGCGCACCAGCTTTTGGAACAGGTAGGCCTCTTCGTTGCTGCCTTTGGCCGAGCCGAAGCCCGCCAGCGACTTGGCACCGTAGGTATCGCGCAGGCGCGACAACTCACCACCGGCCAGCGCCAAGGCCTCCTCCCACGTGGCTTCGCGGAACACCTCAGACCAATCCTCAGGTCGCGCTGTGATGTCGGGGTTTTTAGGAACGCCGGGCTTGCGAATGAGCGGCACGCTCAGGCGCTGTGGGCTGTGCGCGTAGTCAAAACCAAAGCGGCCTTTCACACACAGACGGCTTTGGTTGGCGGGGCCATCGCGTCCGTCCACGCTCACAATGCGGTTGTCTTTGACGTTGTAGGTGAGCAAACAGCCCACGCCACAGAAGGGACACACGGAGTCGACTTGTTTGTCCACCACTTGCGAGCCCACCTGGGTTTTGGGCATGAGCGCACCGGTTGGGCAGGCCTGCACACACTCGCCGCAAGCCACGCACGTGCTGTCGCCCATGGCGTCGCCCAAATCAAACACAATCTCTGCATGGGAGCCGCGGTGGGCCATGCCAATCACGTCGTTGACCTGCTCTTCGCGACACGCCCGCACGCAGCGGTTGCATTGGATACAGGCGTCTAGGTTCACCGCCATGGCGGGATGCGACAGGTCGGGCGCCACCGCATCGCGCTTGAGCGCACGCAGCTCGGGGCGCACTTGTACGCCCAAACGCTGCGCCCACAGGCTGAGTTCGCCGTGTTCACCGTATGGCGCGGCTGCGCCGGGGTTGGCGGCTTCGCCAACCGCAGGCTCAGCGTCGTTCCACTTGAAGCCACGCTCAGGCATGTCGGACAGCAGCATTTCCACCACCATCTGCTGGCTCTTCACGGCCCGCTCGCTGGTGGCTTGTACCTTCATGCCGGCGCTCACATTTCGGCAGCAGCTCGGCGCCAGCGTGCGTTCGCCGTCGATTTCCACCACGCAGGCACGGCAGTTGCCATCGGCGCGGTAGCCGTCTTTAAAGCACAAGTGCGGTATATCCACGCCATGGCGTTTGGCCGCATTGAAAATGGTCTCACCGTCGAAGGCGGAGATGTCTTGGCCGTCCAGCGTGAAGTGAATCACTTGGGGGGCCAAATCGCTGGGTTTGACTGGTGCGTTCATTCAAGACACCTCGTGTGCAAAGTATTGTTGTACGCAACGTAGGGGGTTGGGGGCCGCTTGGCCTAGGCCACAAATAGAGGCGTCCACCATCACTTGGCTCAAGTCATTGAGCGTGGCGTGATCCCACACCGGCTGGCTCATGAGTTTGGCAGCTTTGGTGGTTCCTACACGGCAAGGCGTGCACTGGCCACAGCTTTCATGCTCAAAAAACTGCATCATGTTGAGCGCGGCGTCGCGCGCACTGTCTTGATCGCTCAGCACAATCACAGCGGCCGAGCCGATGAAGCAGCCGTGCGGCTGCAAGGTGTCAAAGTCCAACGGCACATCGGCCAAACGCTCGGGCAAAATACCGCCCGATGCACCACCTGGTAAGTAGGCGTACAAGCTATGGCCTGCTTGCATGCCGCCACAGTAATCGTTGATCAGTTGGCGCACAGTAATGCCCGCTGGCGCGAGCTTCACGCCGGGCTGGTTCACGCGCCCACTCACGCTGAACGAGCGCAAGCCTTTGCGGCCATTCAGGCCAAAGCCAGCAAACCACTCGGGGCCACGCTGCACAATGTCGCGCACCCAGTACAAGGTTTCAAAGTTGTGCTCCAAGGTGGGCCTGCCAAACAAACCCACTTGCGCAATGTAAGGTGGGCGCATGCGGGGCTCGCCACGCTTGCCCTCAATGCTTTCAATCATGGCGGACTCTTCGCCGCAAATGTAGGCGCCCGCGCCGCGGCGCAACTCGATCAGTGGCAACGCACAGGGGGGATTGGCTTGCAACTTGGCCAGCTCGGCTTGCAGCAGCGCGCGTGCGCCATGGTACTCGTCGCGCAGGTAAATGTAGCAAGCGGTCACGCCCACCACTTTCGCCGCGACCAACATACCTTCTAAAAAGCGGTGTGGGTCGCGCTCAAGGTAGGTGCGGTCTTTGAATGTGCCAGGCTCGCCTTCGTCGATGTTCACAGCCATGAGCTTGGGGCTGGGCTGCTCCTTGACAATGCGCCACTTGCGCCCTGCCGGGAAACCCGCGCCGCCTAGGCCGCGCAAGCCTGAATCTTCCATGGCTTTGATGAGGCCTTCAACATGGGCGTCGTTGCCAGCGACCAAGGCCTGGTCCAACGATGCCGCCAGCGCGTAACCACCGCCTTGCACGTAGGTGTCTAAGCCCACATAGCTGGGCGACACGGCGCTGTGCTGGTCGTAAGTGGCCACACCCTGCAGGGCCAAGTCGCCGGGGTTGAAAGACGCGTCTTGCGCAGGCACAGCGTCGGGGTGGTGCAAGGCCTTGCTCACAATGGCGTGCACCACACGCTCAGGCGTGGCAAACACCACGGGGTTTTGGTGCACCACGGCTACAGGGGCTTGCTCGCAGCGGCCCACGCACGGCACGTGTTCAACACGCGCATCGGTTTGGTCCAGCAGTGCTGGCAGCTTGCGCAACAGCTCGTTGGCACCCTTTAGGCTGCAACTCAAGCCATCGCACACGCGAATCGTGACGGCGGCGGCATGGCTGCCATCGCGCAAAATTTCAAAGTGGTGATAAAAACTCGCAACCTCGTACACCTCAGCCATGGGTATGCGGGTTAATTTGGACAGTGCCACCACGTGCACATCTTTGATGCCCAAATGCGCATCGTTGAGCGAGTGCAAATACTCAATCAACAAATCACGCCGATAAGGCCCCATGCCAATGAGTGCTTGGACTTCTTCAGTGGCCTCGTCGCTGGCTTGTCGGCCTTTGAGTTTGCTCTTTTGGCGAATGCGGCGTCGCATGTCGTCAACGGATGCCAGCGTTTGTGTCTCGGCTTGTATGGGGCGCATAGTGGGAAAGCAATAAGAAACGAATCAAGAGACATGCTGGAGGCCGACACAGCCAGCCTCCAGCATAGGTTTTCACCGCCTACCGAGCGGTGAAAAAAGTCCACAACGGCTAGGCCGTTGCGTACAGCTTAGTTGAAGAACTTGGATGCGCTGAGCAAGGTGCGGTAAACACCCCACGCCAGCGGCAAGCTCACGGCCAGCCAAGCCAATTTCACGGTCAAGTCGCTGGTCACCTCGTTGCCGGGACCACCTGTGACTTGTGATGCAACTGAGCGGTCGTGCGCCAAGCGCTTTTCTTCGGCCAACTCTTCAGCACTCATGAAGTGCTTGGCTGCGACTGGACGCACCAGCAAGTTACAAATCAGGCCCACCACCAACATGCCCACCAAGATGTACATGGTTTGGTTGTAAACCTGCTCGCGTGGAATACCCAAGTCCAACTGGTACTGGCGCATGTAGTTCACCACCACAGGGCCAATGATGCCGGCTGTCGCCCAAGCGGTCAGCAAACGGCCATGGATAGCGCCCACCATTTGCGTGCCAAACAAGTCGGCCAAGTAAGCAGGCACGGTGGCAAA
>JANREF010000341.1:0-3907 GCA_030726195.1 Burkholderiaceae bacterium
CCGTTTGTGCGCGCTGCGTGTTGAGCAGCTGCACCGACAAGCTGCGCGACCACCGCGCGCGCATGGCGTTGGTCCACGCGGCCAATGTCGATAAATCCGAACTGGCACCCGTGATGCTGATGCGCTGGGCCTTGGCCTCAAAGGCATGAACGGCAATATGCGCATTCGTGTCGCGCGGCAACGCCTGCAACACGTCTAGCTGCCATTGTTGCCACTGCCGCTGCCACTGCTGAACCTGCACGCGTTGCTGCAAGTCCAGCACCTGCGCGCGCAACGCCGTGAGTGTTGTGTGTGGCGCTGCCCCACCCTTGGACTTGGGCGTCTGTGCAAGCGATAGGGTTGCGGGCTGTGCGACTTGCTGCGCCCCAACCCCACTGGTCGGTGTTGGCAACTGCGCATGCGCGCCCAGCATGGCCCCGGCCATACACGTCAGGCTGGCCCCTAGACAAGCCCATGAACGGCGCGCGTAGCCGCGTGCGGCCCGTTCGCGGTAGGGCAGCACGTTGAGTCCCATGTGCTGCGCCTGCTCGGGTACGGCAGCCACGCAGCACCACGATTGTTGTGGCTGGGCGTGTTGTGCGCAGCAAGCGGTCCAGTGCAGCATGAGATCGCGCTCGGACGTGGTGTACACGCGCCAGCGTTGCAAGCCCTGGTCGGACTGAGCGTCAGTGTTGGCGTACGCATCAACGTACAAGGGCGACGAAGTCGAGGAAGTCGAGGAAGTGGAGGAAGTGGAGGCAGTGGATGCAGTCGATGTAGGCCGCGTATTCAGCGCCCGCGACGCAACAACTGGATGCTGCAGCTCGCTTTGGCTTGGGTCTGGCAGCACACCTTGCGCATGCAGCAACACTTCGTCGCGCAAGGCCTGCTCATTCAACCATTGCGGCAGCCACAACTCGCTCACCTGCACGTGCTCGGCGGGCACGCACAAACACACGGTCAACGGTTGCCACCACCGCCGTTTCGTTGGGGGGTCGACATAAACAAGACCGCCCGCCTGGCTCAGCGTGGCCTGCCACCCCGCTTGGGGCGTCCTAGGGCTGATGCTGTATGGGGTAGAGCGAAGGCGCATGGTTGTGCAAGTCCTTGCAGGCAAGCCGCGCACACTGCGCGCGTGCTTTTACAGGCAATATAGCCAGACACACTTTTAAAAATATAGGTGCTTTCACTTAATTAACTGGATCCCCACGCAAAGCCGCCTCAGCCACGCGCCATGGTTTTTTGTGTGTTTTAACGTCTTGTGTTGCCCGGATTCTGCGATCGCACTGTGCAATCGCGGTTGGCGCACGTTTGACAAAGCCGCTGTAAGACAAGGGTTCCTATAATGAAACGATTAACCAATACCGCGCATGGCCACACCAACACCATCCAGAAAAGAACCCGGGCTATCACCCGGCGACGGCAGCAGCCAGCCCCAAACCCCACGCAAGGGCAAGTCGCCGCGCAAGCAAGACACAAGCCCCAGCGGCATTGTGCTCAAGGGCTTGCTGTGGCTGTTTGGCCTGTTGTTTGCTGGCGGTCTCGCCGCAGCCATGGGCGTTGCCTTCGTACTGGCCGTTGCATTTCCCAACCTGCCCGATGTGAGCGAGCTGGCAGACTACCGCCCCAAACTGCCGCTGCGCGTGTACTCGGCAGACAAGGTTTTGATGGGCGAGTTTGGCGAAGAGCGCCGAGAATTTGTGCCTATCGAAGATATTCCTCTGGTGCTCACACGCGCAGTGCTGGCCGCTGAGGACGCCAACTTTTTCAGCCACAACGGTGTTGATATGAAGGGCATGGCCAGGGCTGTATTGGCCAACTTTGGACGCGCCAAAAGCCAAGGCGCATCCACAATCAGCATGCAAGTCGCACGCAACGTGTACTTGTCCGCAGAGAAAACCTACACCCGCAAAATCTACGAGGTGTTGATGACGTTCAAGTTGGAGTACCAACTGAGCAAAGCCCAGATTTTGCAGATTTACATGAACCAGATTTATCTGGGTCGGCGCGCCTATGGCTTTGCCGCGGCGTCGCGTACCTACTTTGACAAACAGCTTGATGAGTTGAGTATCGCCGAGGCGGCCATGCTAGCGGGCTTGCCCAAAGCGCCATCCGCCTACAACCCCATTCGCAACCCCACGCGCGCGCGCGCTCGACAGCTCTACATCATTGAGCGCATGGCCATCAATGGCTTCATCACCAAGGCCGAGGCTGAAGTCGCCAAACAAGAAAAGCTCGTCATCAACCGCCCCAGCAACGACACCGACAGCGACGGCTTGCATGCCGAATACGCCGCCGAAATGGCCCGTTTGGCCATTTACTCGCAGTACGGGGACGAGGCTTACACACGCGGCATCAACGTGTACACCACCATCAACGCCAAAGAGCAGCGTGCGGCTTACACCGCGCTGCGCAACGGCTTGCTGGACTTCGAGTCTCGCCAAACCTACCGTGGCCCGGAGGCCAACATCGTGCTGCCCGAAGACGCAGAAGCCCGCGCTCAAGCCATTGACGACGCGTTGGCCGACGTGCCCGACAACGGCGACTTGGTGCCTGCAGTCGTCTTGAGCGCCAGCAGCACCAAGGTCACAGCCCAGCGCCAAGACGGCGATGTGGTCACCCTCACAGGCAACGCCCTGGTGGCAGCCACCTCAGCACTGCGCAGCAACGCACAGCCCAAGGTGCGCGTGCGCGCAGGTTCCATCATTCGCTTGGTCAAACGTGGCGCAGACGGCTGGGCCATCACGCAAACACCCGAGGTTGAGGGCGCATTGGTCAGCCTCAACCCCACCAATAACCACATCTTGGCGCTGGTGGGTGGCTTTGATTTTGGCAAGAGCAAGTTCAACCACGTGACCCAAGCTTGGCGTCAACCCGGCTCCAGCTTCAAACCCTTCATCTATTCAGCAGCCCTAGAAAAAGGCATCACGCCGGGCACCATCGTGAACGATGCACCGCTGTTTTACACCGCAGAGGAAACCGGTGGCGAACCCTGGGAGCCCAAAAACTACGACGGCAAGTTTGAAGGCCCCATGTCCATACGCAGTGCCTTGGCCAAGTCTAAAAACATGGTGTCCATCCGTGTATTGCAAGTCGTAGGGCCGCAATCGGCGCAAGACTGGATCAAGCGGTTTGGCTTCGATGCCAAAAAGCACCCGCCTTACCTCACCATGGCGCTGGGCGCTGGCTCTGCAACGCCCATACAGCTGGCAACAGGCTACAGCGTGTTTGCCAACGGCGGGCATTTGCTGCCACCACAATTGATTGCGCGCATCACAGACCAGCGTGGCCATGAACTGTTCAAGCTGCCGGCGGCGGTCCTCGACGACACCAACCGCGTCATCTCCAAGCGCAATGCCTTCGTCATGGGCGACATGCTGCAAGAAGTCGCTCGCAGGGGTACCGCTGCCAAGTCGCAACGCGAACTCAAACGCGCCGATTTGTATGGCAAAACCGGTACCACCAACGACTCGCAAGACGCGTGGTTTGTGGGCTACCAGCCCACACGAGTGGCTGCGGTTTGGGTGGGCTACGACACACCGCGCAACTTGGGCAACCGTGAAACCGGTGGCGGCCTGAGCTTGCCCATTTGGATTGACTACATGCGCGTGGCACTGCAAGACACACCAGAGCAAGCACCTGTGGTGCCCAATGGTGTGTTCTCTAGTGGCGGTGAATGGTATTTCAGCGAGATGGGGCCCAACAACAGCATACGCACACTGGGCATGCTGCCAGACGGCACCGCCTTTGACCCCGCAGCGGACGGCATGCTCGCCCCTAGCGAGAAGAGCGGTATTTTGGACTTGTTCCGCCAGTAAGCCTTGGCCTCAACGCTGCGCCTGCGGCTGATCGATTCAATGTTAGGGAAATGGGTCAGGATAAGCCTTAGCCTTGCGCTTAGCCTTGCGCTTAGCGATGGGTCTTGGGC
>JANREF010000341.1:3917-6372 GCA_030726195.1 Burkholderiaceae bacterium
GTCCCTGAGCGGCTCAAGGCTCAAGGCTCAAGGCTCAAGGCTCAAGGCTCAAGGCTAAGGCTAGGGCTAGGGCTTAGCATCAAGCCGTGGTCTCAGCGTTGACTGTGGATTGCCTAAGCCAACTTGCGGTTGTTCGGCTGGGGTATGCAGCCCTTAAGCTGTGAACGTCAGGGCCAAGCCCGACTGCTGCGTAGCAAAGCGGCTCAGGTCGGCAAACAACTCGCTGCCAGTCTTGGTGTCCACCCACACACCGTCTTGCAATCGGTAGTGAAAGCCACCCGCCTTGGCCGCCAACCAAATTTCTTGCAATGGCTTTTGCAAGTTCACAATGATTTGGCTACCGTTGGCAAACAACAGGGTGATCATGCCGCCCACACGCTGGTTATCGATGTCGGCATCGGTGTCGTCATTGATGCGATCACACGCCACCTCCAGCGCCAGCAAAGTCTTCTCGGCAGCATCTAAATACTCTAGGTCGGTCATGGCAGGTGTCTTCTATCGTTGATGGCAGGCAAATAGGCCGCCCATCAGCTGCGCGGCAGCGGCCTCATTACAATGGGTGTTTACTGTATGTTGTGTCTGATTGTAAGTTTTGCAGTCGCACCACTTGGCTTGCGTGGTTTTAGCATCGTCGCTCACCAGCGACGTCACGCCACACAAGCACCATGGTCCCACCGCATACGCACCTCGTACCCCATTCATTGCCGCCCATGCTCAATCGACTCATTGTTGCCGCACTGCTTGTTGCCAGCACCACCGCGGTGGCCACGGCCCTATCGGGCTGCGGACAAAAAGGCCCGCTTAAATTGCCCACGGCGTCACTTGAGCGGCCCCACACCATGCCTGCCATGCTGGCCTGAGGCGGCCACAGGCTCGCCTCACCCGACACCACAGCGCAACACAACACAACCTCACGCAACACCATCCATGTCTCCACGCTTGCCGCAAGGCTCCCAACTGCACTACCTCACCCCGCGCGACAGCGAGCTGCCACAAGCCGGCCCCGAGTTGCACTTAGAAGGTGTATCACTACAGGCCTTGGCACAGGCGCACCACACGCCCTTGTTTGTGTACTCCAAGGCGGCCATGCTGGAGGCCCTGGCTGCCTACACGGCTGGCTTTGCAGGGCGCAACGCCTTGGTGTGCTACGCCATGAAGGCCAACTCGTCATTGGCCGTACTGCAAGTGTTTGCCCAAGCCGGCTGTGGCTTTGACATCGTGTCGGGCGGCGAGCTTGCGCGCGCACTCAAAGCCGGCGCCGACCCTGAAAAAATCATTTTCTCCGGCGTTGGTAAAACACGCGCTGAAATGACGCAAGCCCTGGGTGCTGGCATTGGTTGCTTCAACGTGGAAAGCTTGGCCGAGTTGGACGTACTGAACGAAATCGCCCTTGGCATTGGCCAGCGCGCGCCCGTAAGCTTGCGCGTGAACCCTGATGTGGACGCCAAAACACACCCCTACATTTCCACAGGCCTCAAAGGCAACAAGTTTGGCATTGGCCACGCCGATGTCGTAGCGGCCTACGAATACGCGGCCGCCTGCAAAGGCCTGCGCGTGGTGGGCATAGACTGCCACATTGGCTCACAAATTGTGGACACCGCTCCCTACCTAGACGCAGCCGACCGCATGCTGGATTTGGTCGAGGCCATCGAAACCAAAGGTATTTCAATTCAGCACTTGGACTTCGGCGGCGGCTTGGGCATTGACTACGCCGGCGACACGCCACCCAAGGCCAATGCCTTGTGGGCCGCCTTGTTTGAAAAAATTGACGCGCGCGGCTTTGGCGAGCGAAAAATCCTCACGGAACCCGGCCGCAGCCTGGTAGGCAATGCAGGTGTGTGCTTGACCGAAGTGTTGTACTTGAAGCCCGGCGAGCAAAAGAACTTTTGCATTGTGGACGCGGCCATGAACGATCTACCCCGCCCCGCCATGTACCAAGCCTTTCACGAGATTGTGGCCGTACAGCCCAAGCTGGACATCGGCACCACCACCATGGACGTGGTCGGCCCCGTGTGTGAGAGCGGCGACTGGCTGGGACGCGACCGTGACCTGAGCGTTGAAGCTGGCGACATCTTGGCCGTGCTATCGGCAGGTGCCTACTCCATGAGCATGGCCAGCAACTACAACACACGCAACCGCGCCGCCGAAATACTGGTGGATGCAGAAGTCGCCCACGTCATTCGCGAACGCGAACGCACGCAAGACCAGTGGCGTAGCGAACATTTGTTGTAAATCCACGCTGTATTGATCCACGCACCGGGCCCAACCCATGGGGCGTGCCAGCAGGCGCAAGCTGTGGCTGGGGTACTGCGCTGGTAGCTACTTTAGCAGCGGTGTTGACGAATCAAGTCGCCTAAAGCGCTGGTTAAAGCGTGGTTGACAACACAGCTTAGGGTTTGACGTGTGGCGTGGTTTACAGCCGACTTGGTGACGCAGGGCCTGCGCCAGCTTGAGC
>JANREF010000341.1:6382-13009 GCA_030726195.1 Burkholderiaceae bacterium
AGCTTGAGCAGGTTTGACGACTCGCTTGGGCAGCAAACGCGACGCCAACAGCAGCCCCAACACCGCCGCATACACCCACACTTCAGCAAAGTTTTGCTTGCCCGCACGCATCCAAAAGAAGTGCAGCACCGCCAAACACGCCACGGCATAAACGCTCTTGTGCAAACGCTGCCAGCGCTTACCGCCCATGCGCTTCACAATGGCTTTGGGCGACGTGAGCGTGAGCGCGAGCAACAGCAGCCACGCCCCCACACCCACTGTGATGAATGGCCGCTTCCACACGTCGCTCACAATCGCACCGACGTCCCAGCCCATATCCAGCAAGCTGTAACTGAGCAAATGCACGCTGGCATAGAAAAACACAAACAGGCCAAGCAAGCGGCGCAGGGTCACCACCGAGGGAGCGTTGAGCGCGCGTCGCAACGGCGTCACTGCCAACACCACGCACAACATGCGCAGCGTCCAGTCGCCCGTGCTGCGTATCAAGGCCTCAGCCGGGTTGGCCCCGAGCTGGTTGTCCAGCAGCGACCACACCAAATAGGCCATTGGAGCTAAAGCCAGCAGCCACACCACCGGCTTGACCCAGCGGGGCAAACGCATGCGCCAGTTCATCACAGCAAGCCGCAAGGCTTAGAAAAAGCGGCGCAAATCCATGCCTGCGTACAGTTGTCCAACTTGTGCTTCATAGCCATTGAACAACTGCGTATCCAGCCGCTTGGCGAACAGGCCACCATCGCCCAAACGCCGCTCAGTCGCTTGACTCCAGCGCGGGTGGTTGACGTTGGGATTGACGTTGGAATAAAAGCCGTACTCTGAGGGCGCGGCCTCGTTCCATGCGGTTTTAGGTTGTTTGTCTGTCACACGTATGGTGACAATGGATTTGGCGCTTTTAAAGCCATACTTCCAAGGCACCATCACACGCACAGGCGCGCCACTTTGGTTGGGCAATGTCTTGCCATACATACCTAGAGTGAGCATGCTCAAGGGGTGCATGGCCTCGTCCATACGCAGGCCTTCGGCATAAGGCCAGTCCAAGCCGCCATAGCGCAAGCCAGGCATGGTCTTGGGGTCGGCCAACGACAAAAACTGCACATACTTGGCACTGCCCAATGGCTGCACAGCGTCCAATACGCGAGACAGCGAGTAACCCAGCCATGGAATCACCATGGACCAACCCTCCACGCAGCGCAGGCGGTAGATGCGCTCCTCTATGGGCGCGAGCTTGAGCAATTGGTCGATGTCAAAGGTGCGCGGCTTACCAACCAAGCCTTCGACACGCACCGTCCACGGGCTGGTCACCAGCGTGTGCGCCTGCTCGTAGGGATCAGATTTATCCGTGCCAAACTCGTAAAAGTTGTTGTACGTGGTGGCGTCCTTCCACGGCGCCGCTTTTTCACTGGTACGCGCGCCTGCCACCGTGGTGGGCACGGACGCCAGCGGGTTGATACCCTGCACCTGTGGGCTGCGTGTCTGGGCCAAAGCGGATGTGCCTGTAGCCACGGCAAGGCCTGCGCCCACGCTCAAACCCGCCATTTGCAGCCATTGGCGGCGTTGCAAGTAGGCCGACTCGGGCGTCAGCTCGCGCTCCAAGTTGGAGCCAGACCAAACACGACTATCGCTTTTGAACAACATACGCCAATCCCATCTTCAAGCAGTGCGAGCCAGCCGCCGGTAGGCCGCTGCGCTCTATAGACTATCCGCGCGGGTGCAGGCTAGGGTTACAGGGCGTGCATCTTTATTTGCACGCCACGCATCACAGTTCGCCGTAGCTGTGCAAACCCGACAAGAACATATTTACGCCCAAGAACGCAAACGTTGTGATCGCCAAACCCACCAACGCCCACCACGAGGCCACGGTACCACGCAAACCCTTCATCATGCGCATGTGCAACCATGCCGCATAGTTGAGCCACACAATCAGAGCCCAAGTCTCTTTGGGGTCCCAGCTCCAGTAGCCGCCCCACGCTTCAGCCGCCCACAAAGCACCCAGCACAGTGGCTATGGTGAAGAAGGCAAAGCCTACCGCAATGGCTTTGTACATGACATCGTCCAGCACTTCCAGGCTGGGCAAGCGCTCGGCAATGCGGCGACGGCCCAACAAAATACCGGCCACGATGAGCGCAGAAATACCGGTGTACACCACCCAGTAACCTGTGCCACCGGCCTGCGTGGACTGCCTAAAGACGATGGGCTCGAAACACAGCACCACACCCAACACCCACAGCGGCGTGAGCTTGAGCCAGTTGGTCTCTGTCGCCTGTTCTTTGATGAGGTAGGCAAAAGCCACCATGGCCGCAATCGCAAAAGTGCCGTAGCCAATGAAGTTGGCTGGTACGTGGACCTTCATCCACCAGCTTTGCAGTGCAGGCACCAGCGGCTGAATGGCTTGCGCCTCGCGCACCAGCGTGTACCACAGCAAAAACGCCACCGCCGTACTGACCACCAACATCACAAATCCGCCCATGGCGCGTGTTTTGTAGTGTGACTCGTAGTACAGGTAAAACGTCGTGGTCAACCAGCAAAACAGCACAAACACTTCGTACAAGTTGCTCACTGGGATGTGGCCAATGTCTTGACCCATTTGATGGCCTTCATACCAGCGCACCAAGGTGCCCACCACAGCCAGCACCACAGCAGTCCATGCCAAGCGCGAGCCCAACAGCTCCATCGCATCGCTGGACTTGCGCATGAACATACCCAGCCAGTAAAAGGCGGTGCTCATGAAAAACAGCACACACATCCACAAAATGGCCGACTGGCTGGAGATGAAATATTTGAGCAAAAACACCTGTTCGGCGCGCGCCAAGTCCGCACCCGTTGGGGTTTGGTACAACCAGATGGCCAGCAGCGCAATCGCACCGCCACCCAACATCAAGCGGCCGGCCGGACGCCAAAACCAACCCAACGCAATGGCAGATGGAATGGTGCCCAGCAAGATGCCTTGTTCATAGCCGTCCATGGCGCCGTGGTACAGCCAAAACGTGACCATGGCAGCAGCCAAGACCACTGCAGCAAAGGCCCAGTCGCCCAGCGAGAGTCGGCGCAACAAGCTGGGCTCGTCATCATGAGAAGGCCCACCGTTGGAGGGCATGTTGTTCGTGATCGCTGTCATGGGCTCACCTGTATCAGTCGTTGTTTCAATTGGTCAAACTCTTTGTCGCCGTCCATGGTCTTGCGGTTGGCCGACAATGCCATCTGGGCTTGTGTGCTGCCGTCTTCGTTGGGTGACAGCCACACCCATATGCGACGCTCGCGAACGTACAGCATCGCAAACACGCCAATGATGAGGAACAAGCAACCCAAGTACACCACGGTCTTACCGGGCGCTTTGGCAACTTGGAACACACTGGCTTGCACATGGTCAAAGTCATCCATGGCAAACACCATGGGTGCGGGGTAGAAGAACGAGTCGCTCAGGGCCAATACCGCTTGGCTCAAAAACGCCTGCGTGGTCTCATCCTGAGGCAAAGCAGGCAGCCCCGCTTGTGCACGGCTGACTTGCAGCAAATCAAACAGCAGCGCGTTGAGCAAGCTCACCATGGCGTCGCTGGTGCGCTCACGGTCGTTTTCGGGGACTTCTTGCTCCAAGAAGTACGACATGGCGGTCAAACCACCCACTTTCAGCGGCACACCGTTCAGGCCAATGCCGGGCACGGGTGCCTGCTGCAAATAGGGGTCGTCACCTGAGAACAAGGCCAGCATGCGCTGCGACGACACACGCAAAGCGTCCTGCTCTTGTGCGCTTCGCCCAACTGAGGCCTTGGCCATGTATTGCTCGACCGCCAAATCGCGCATGCGCGCATCGGCAAGCGCTGTACGCAGGGCAATGAAACCAGCGGCGCTGTCGTTCTCATCGACGGGCACGCGCAAGTAGCGAAACGGCTCGGCAGGCGTATCACGAACACCCCATAAATAGGCGCGCTGCTCGCCCATGGTCACAGGCAGCATGTAATTGTTGAATTCCCGCGCTTGACCAGCGCCGTCGCGCAACTTGTAACCGAAGCTGGGGCCCACGTTGCGCAAATTTTCTTCGCGCGTGCTTTTGTTGCCAGCGCCCAAGTGATCTTTCAAACGGCGACCCAAGTCAACCGCACGCACGTCTGTGGCGCCGCTGGCACCACGCTCGGCATTCACCGCAGACATGTTTTCCACGTTGATCACGCGCAGGCCTGTGTACTCTAGAGACAGCCGCTCATCGCCCTTGGACAAGTTGCTGCTGCTGCCAATCACACCTTCAACTTTGAACGGCGCGACCAAGCTGCCCATGGGCAATGCTTTGGCGCGAATGGTGGAGCCACCATCGTCAAAGCTGCTTTGGAAAATCTCAACACCCCTGTGGCTTACGGGGTGGTTGACTTCGACACGTCGCTCAATCTGCTCGCCCGTGGCTTTGTCGTGAATCACGATATCGCTGGCAAACAGCTTGGGCATGCCAGTGCTGTAGTACTCGACCACAAATTTCTTCAACTCAACCGCAAACGGCAAGTCTTGCAACACCACGCCATCCGACTGGCTCAATATGGCCGTGCTGGCCTGCGTGCCCTCTGTCACCAACAAATTGCCGCGGTAAGTCGGGTTGCTGGGTGACAAGCGATGTTGCGGCGCCACATCGGCAATCATGCCGCCGCCGTCGAATGCAGTCTTACCGCCAAACCACATTTGGGCGCGTACAACCATATCGCCATCAAACAAAGCGCCCACACAAATCAACACAATCGCGCTGTGAGCCGCCAAATAGCCCAGTTTGTTGGCCGCGCCCTTTTTGGCAGCGACCATCACGCCCGCACCATGCGGTGTATCGCGCTCTTGCGTTTTGACACGCCAACCCGCCCGGGTCAATTGGCCTTGAATGCGCTGTGAGGCTTGCGGCAACGCCTCGGCCAGCGTGTTTTCACCTCGGTGGCCAAACGCCTTGAGACTTTGGCTGCGCATACCCTCTTTGAACTGGCGCATGTCGGCCAAAATTTTGGGCGTATTGCGCGTGATACACAGGGACGTGCTCACCACCAAAAACGCCAAAATCAGCAAAAACCACCACGCGCTGTAAACGGTGTACAGCGACAAGGCATTGAACACATCCGCCCAAAACGGGCCAAACTGGTTGATGTAGTTGTTGAACGGCTCACCTTGCTTGAGCACTGTGCCAATGACCGATGCAATACAAATCACTGTCAGCAGTGAAATGGCAAAACGCATAGACGACAGCAACTCGGACGCATTGCGCAGCCACACATGGCTGGTCTTGATTTGAATACCTTCAGTGCTAACGGTCATGCGCGGTACGGGCCTAACTAGGGAGTGACGTTGTTATCGTGGTGAACGCTGAGCGCTGCAAGAAAAAAGGCGGGCTTCTAAACGAAGGCCGCCTTGCTCAGAGTTCACTGTGTTGCGGTTGGTTCCCGCATTGTGCAGCGAAATATGCTGTGTAACTTATATATTGCCAGCAGGCATGGGGTTATCCCAAGCCCGCCAACACACCCGCGATCAACGCAGGCCGGCAATGTAGTCGGAAACAGCTTTGATTTCGCGGTCATTCATGCGTGATGCCACACCTGTCATCACCGCATTGTTGCCACGGCTGGCATCACGGAACATGCTCAGCTGCGACGCCGTGTAGTCGGCGTGCTGGCCGCTCAAACGGGGGTACTGGGCAGGAATACCAGCGCCATTGGGGCTGTGGCAACCGGCACACGCAGGCACTTGACGATCGGCAATACCGCCACGGTAGATACGCTCACCCAACACCACCAAATCTTTTTCGGTAGCCGCGCCTGGCTTACCCGCTTGCGAGGCCAACCAGTACGACACGTTGCGCATGTCGTCATCGGACATCTGGCTGGCAAAACCAGACATGATGGCGTTGGCACGCTTGCCAGACTTGAACTCGTGCAACTGCTTGACCAAGTACTCAGGGTGCTGCTGCGCCAACTTGGGGTAGGCAGGGCTCATGGAGTTGCCATCGGCGGCGTGGCAAGCCACACACGCTTGGGCGTAAATCGCAGCGCCTTTAGCCAAATCTGGCTTGGCCGCTTTAGGGGCTGCTTCGTTGGCGATTGCGCTGGTGGCAGTCAATACGCTGAGGCTGAGCGCCGCAGCGCTCACAATGGAGGCAAACAATTTCATGGCATGGAACATGGCAGTGACGCGCATGGCTGCGAAAGGTTGTACAAGGTGGGCTGGCGCAGTGCAAAACACGCGCAACTCGACCACCGCAACCTGTCATTTTACAATGACTATTCACGTCCACCGGGGATTACCCCAATGGTCGACCAAATTGGACCCACTTTGACCGCCTCCACGCCCCCCAAACCCGCACCCAACAGCGCCGCTGCAGCTGGCCAAGACACACTTGGCGTCAGCGCAGACGAGGCCATGGCATGGCTGCACACGGCCAGGTTTCTCACCGAAGCCCCCCAACTGCAGCACTTGCCCGCCCACGACATGCCCGAAATAGCATTCGTCGGGCGCTCCAACGCGGGCAAATCCACCAGCATCAACACGCTCACCCAAACCCGTCGCATGGCCTTTGCCTCCAAAACACCGGGGCGCACGCAAAGCATCAACTTGTTTGCACTGGGCAAACACGGCGAGACCGACGCCGTGCTGGCCGACTTGCCCGGCTATGGT
>JANREF010000342.1 GCA_030726195.1 Burkholderiaceae bacterium
TACCAAGGCGTCGCGCCTGTAGGCAGCAGTGATGTGACCTTGGTGCAGGGCAATGTGACCCAAGACACCAAGTTTGGCAGCAGCAGCCTAGACAACACCCTGTGGTACGCGCAGCGCATCGCGCAGGCCACAACGCCCTTGGTGGTGGTGCCAGAAACCGCCTTTGTCCAGCTCCCCGAGCAGTTGCCACCAGACCTGCTGCCTGACCTACACCAACAACTACAGCTGCAACAACGCACAGCCATCATCGGTATGCCCGTGCGTGTGGCCGAGGGCACGTATTGGAACGGCGTCATGGGCCTGGGGCCGCAACAGTCCACGCCCTATGTGTATGGCAAGCACCACCTGGTGCCGTTTGGCGAGTTTGTCCCCACTGGTTTTCAGTGGCTGACCGACGCCATGGGCATACCGCTGGGTGGCTTTGCGCCTGGCGCCCTTGACCAAGCACCCATGCGCGTTGGTGGGCAAAGCTTGGCGGTGCAAATTTGCTACGAGGACGTGTTTGGCGACGAATTGGCACAGCGCCTGTGGCGCACCCAGGGGGTGCCCACCGCCTGGGTCAATGTCAGCAACCTGGCGTGGTTTGGCGACACGCCTGCCATCGCTCATCACCTCATCATGGCGCGCTGGCGTGCCGCAGAGACTGGTCGCCCTGTCATACGGGCTACGAATACGGGTGCGACTGCCATCATCAACGCTGACGGCGATGTCACGCAACAATTGCCCCCCAACACACAAGGGCAGCTGGTGGGCACGTTCACGGGCTACGCGGGCTTGACACCCTATGTGCAGTGGGCGGGTCGCTGGGGCCATACCCCACTGTGGCTGCTGTCGGTGGGCGTACTGCTTGGGATAGGCCTGTGGGGTGCGCGTGGGCGTCGGCGGTAACCGCCGTTTGGGCGTCCAAGTCGCACCGCTGCCAATCTGTATTCAACGCCGCCGCACTGCTGGGTAAACGCTTGCGCGCAGCGCGAGATGACGCTGTCGCGTAGACGCTGCTAAATGGGCCGTAAAATCAAGGGTTTTTGCTGGGCTGTGTGGCAACCGCGCACCGCTTGGCTCGGGTTACACACACGGTCTATCCATGCTCACTTTTCAGCAAATTATTCTCACCCTTCAAAATTACTGGGACAAACAAGGCTGTGCCTTGCTACAGCCCTATGACATGGAGGTGGGCGCTGGTACCAGCCACACGGCGACGTTTCTGCGCGCCATTGGCCCTGAGCCGTGGAAGGCCGCCTACGTGCAGCCCAGCCGCCGCCCCAAAGACGGGCGCTACGGCGAAAACCCAAACCGACTACAGCACTACTACCAGTTCCAAGTGGCGCTCAAGCCCGCGCCGGACAACATTTTGGATTTGTACCTGGGCAGCCTGAGCGCCTTGGGTTTTGACCTCAAGCAAAACGACATTCGATTCGTGGAAGACGACTGGGAAAACCCAACGCTGGGCGCCTGGGGCTTGGGCTGGGAGGTGTGGCTCAACGGCATGGAGGTCACACAGTTCACGTATTTCCAGCAAGTGGGTGGCATTGATTGCAAGCCTGCCACTGGCGAGATCACCTATGGCTTAGAACGTTTGGCCATGTACCTGCAAGGCGTGGACAACGTCTACAACCTCAAGTGGACGGACACCATCAGTTACGGCGACGTGTACTTGCAAAACGAGCAAGAGCAATCGGCTTACAACTTCGAGCACAGCGACACCGACTTTTTGTTCACCGCATTTGCCGCGCACGAAAAGCAAGCGGTACATCTCATTGATGTGGCACTCACGTTGCCGGCTTACGAGCAGGTGCTCAAAGCCGCGCACACCTTCAACCTGCTGGATGCGCGTGGCGCCATCAGCGTGACCGAGCGCGCCGCCTATATTGGGCGCATTCGCAACTTGGCCCGAGCAGTCGCGCAAAGTTACCTAGAGAGCCGCGAACGCCTCGGCTTCCCGCTTGCGCCCCAGGCTTGGTTGGACACCATTGAAAAGAAAGTGGCCTGATCACCATGACAAGCACACACACATCTATGTCAGACAACCTGCTGGTCGAGTTGTTGGTCGAAGAGTTGCCGCCTAAAGTATTGGGGCAGTTGGGCAATGCCTTTGCACGCAGTATTGCGGAGCACTTGCACGAGGCCGGGCTGACCGAGGCCGCAGTCGCCTGTGACGCCTTGCAAGCCCAATCGGCATCGGGCACGTTCGCAGCCTTTGCCACGCCAAGGCGCTTGGCCGTGCAGGTCGCAGGCGTGCGCGCCAAGGCCGACGACGTGCAGCTGCAAAAGAAGCTCATGCCGGTGGCTGTTGGTTTGGATGCCAACGGCCAGGCCACGCCAGCCTTGTTGAAAAAATTAGCAAGCATGGGCTTGGGGGCCGAAGCGGTACCCGGCCTAAAACAGGCGCCAGACGGCAAAGCGCAAGCCTTGTTTGTGGACAGTATGCAAACAGGGCTCACGCTGCAAGAGGGCTTGCAGCAAGCCATTGAGCATGCCA
>JANREF010000343.1:0-9003 GCA_030726195.1 Burkholderiaceae bacterium
TTGAACTCTGGCGCACAACGAATGTCGTAGCCGTAGCTGCTGGTGCCGTAGCTGATGACTTTTTTGCCGTCCACCTCGCGCACCTGCCCAGGCTCGAAAGGCGAAATCAGGCCTTCGTTTTCGGCCATGCGCCGAATCCACTTGTCGCTCTTTATGCTCATGACATCCTCAAGTCGTTTGTTGGTTGCTGCTTGGCATTGTAGGCAAGGCCACATGGCTGTGTTCAATCAAGCGGTCATCCCCCAGCACAATCATCGCAAATAGCTGCTCATCCAGGGTCTCACACACCTGCGCTTTGCGCGCCAGCATGGGTGTGGCACTCGGATTGATGACCACAAAGTCGGCCTCACACCCCACCGCTAAGTTACCCACTACGCCCTCTAAATCGAGGGCTTGCGCGGCCCCGGCCGTGTGCAGCCACCACAAATAACCCGGCGACAGCGTAGCAGCCGCCCGCCCTTGGGACGCCAAGCCCACACGTGCCGTTTCATAGGCGGCACGCATGGTCCTGAACACGTTCATTGATGTGCCCCCGCCCACGTCGCTGGCCAGGCCCATGGCCATGGCGTGGCCTTGGCTGGCGGTGAAGTCGAAAAAACCACTGCCCAAAAACGCATTGCTGGTGGGGCAAATGGCAGCAGCGGCACCGGTGGCCGTCATCAAGTCACGGTCGGGCGCGTCGAAGTGTATGCAATGGGCATACACGCTGCGCTTGCGCAACAAACCAAACTGGTTGTAGACCGCTAAATAACTTCTAGCGGTGGGAAACATCTGCGCGACCCAAGCGATTTCGTCAGCGTTCTCCGCCACGTGCGACTGCACCCAGACATCGGGGTACTGGCTGGCCAACTCACCCGCGCCTGCAAGTTGCGCAGCGCTGGACGTGGGCACAAAGCGCGGCGTGATGGCGTAACCCAAACGGCCCACGCCGTGCCAGCGGTGGATGAGCGACTCGGTGTCTTGCAGACTTTGTTCGGTCTGATCGCGCACACCGTCAGGACTGT
Organism: Burkholderiaceae bacterium; assembly: GCA_030726195.1. GTDB lineage: Bacteria > Pseudomonadota > Gammaproteobacteria > Burkholderiales > Burkholderiaceae_C > RS62. Next base: position 1,005 of record JANREF010000343.1, read on the forward strand.
GCTGGTCTTGCAAACATTTGCCTGTGATCACCCGCATGCCGCGGGCTCTCGCTGCGCCAAACAAAGCATCGACAGACGCCACGTGAGAGGTTGCAAACGCCAGCGATGTGGTGATGCCATGGCGGCACAACTCACGCACAAAAAACGCTGCCCGCTCACCCGCCCACTGCGCATCGGCAAACCGCGCCTCGGCCGGGAACGTGTACTGCTCCAGCCACGGCAGCAAGCCAGGCGCGGGCGAGCCAATCACATCGAGCTGGGGGTAATGCGAATGCATATCCACAAATCCGGGGGCCAGCCAACGGTCCGGGTAATGCACCACTGGCACATCTGGGTACAAGGGCGCCACATCGGCCCAGGCGCCTAAGGCCAACACCACCTCGCACGCGGCCACACCGCGCGGGTCGGGGCCCACGACCAGCAAGGCATCAGTTTGCAACTGCGCTTGGCCCTGCGCATCAAAATACAGCGCATCGGCGCGAAAGCCGCGAACGCCTGCGTGGGCTGTGCGCACTGGCGCAGTTGGGTTGTGTATATCAGGCATGGTCACGCGCCCATGTTGCAAAGGCTTGGTCTGCGCGCAGTTGGTACTGCGCACGTAGGTCGGGCGCTACAAAACTGGCCTCAAAACTGTTGCGCACCAAGGTGAGCACATCAAGCGGTTGCAAGTTCAAGGCGCTGATGGTGGCGTTGAAGTTGTCGTTCAAATACCCGCCAAAGTAAGCCGGGTCATCGCTGTTGAGCATGGCGCACAGGCCAGCATCCAGCATGGCTTTCAAAGGATGCTTGGCCAGATCAGGCGTGACTTGTAGCGCCTTGTTCGACAGCGGACACACCGTGAGCGGTGTACGTTGGGCTGCCAAGCGCGCGACCAAATCCGCGTCCTCCATGGCGCGCACACCATGGTCAATGCGCTGCACGCCCAGCACATCTAAGGCTTGCCATACATAGCTGGGTGGGCCCTCCTCGCCCGCATGCGCCACCAACTTGAGGCCCAACGCTTGCGCTTGAGCAAACACGCGCTGGAACTTCTCTGGCGGGTGGCCCTGCTCGCTGGAGTCCAGCCCAACACCCGCCAACAAGCTGCGGTAAGGCTTGGCGGCTTGCAGGGTTTGGATAGCGTCTGCTTCGCTGAGGTGGCGCAAGAAACACAGTATCAAAGCGCTGCTCATGCCCCATTGGGTTTGGGCCTGCGCGCAGGCGCGGTGGATGCCGTGAATGACCACCCCCATATCCACACCGCGCGAGGTGTGCGACTGCGGGTCAAAAAACAGCTCGGAGTGCACCACATGGTCGCTGTGCGCGCGCACCAAGTAGGCCCAAGTCATATCAAAGAAATCTTGCTCGCACAACAGCACCTGCGTGCCAGCGTAATAGATGTCTAAAAAACTTTGCAGGTTGTCAAAGGCGTAGGCGTCGCGCACCGCTTGCACCGACTTGTACGGCAAGGCTATGTTGTTGCGGGTAGCCAGTGCGAACATCAACTCCGGCTCCAAGGTGCCCTCAATGTGCACATGCAGCTCGGCCTTGGGCAGTGCGCCCACCAAGGCGTGCTGCGCCTGCTCAGATGTAAATACCAACGCGGTCATTGCGAACACTCCCTACCTGTCTCAAAAAAAAGGGCCAGCGGCATTGCTGCGCTGGCCCTGGCACACAAGCTCGGGGCCTGTGTATCAATTACCCGTCAATCAGTTGCCGGGGACTTGACCTTGAACGCCTTTGACGTAGAACTTCACGCCACCCAAGAAGCCGTCGTCAGCCACTGTGCCAGCTGCAACTTGCTCTTTACCAGTGTTGTCCACGATAGGACCTGTCCATACAGCAAAGCTGCCGTCTTTCAGGCCAGCGCGCACTTCGTCCACTTTGGCCTTGATGTCTGCAGGCACGTCGTCGGCCATGTTCACCATGTCGATAGCGCCTTCTTTCACGCCCCACCATGAAGAACCAGTAGACCATGTGCCGTTCAATGCATCACCCACGGCCTTGCTGTAGTAAGGCGCCCAGTTGATCACGGCAGAACCCAAGTGAGCCTTGGGTGCGTAAGCAGTCATGTCGGAGTCCCAACCGAAAGCGCGCTTGCCGTTTTTCTCAGCGGTTTGCAACACGGCAGACGAGTCGGTGTTTTGCATCAGCACGTCGGCACCACCGTTGATCAATGACTGCGCGGCTTCTGTTTCCTTTGGTGGATTGAACCACTCACCCACCCATACCACGTTGGTCTTGATGGCTGGATTCACAGACTGTGCACCCATGGTGAAGCTGTTGATGTTGCGAATCACTTCAGGAATTGGCACTGAGCCCACCACACCCAAGGTGTTGGTTTTGGTCATAGCACCCGCAATGATGCCGGCCATGTACGCACCTTGGTAGGTGCGGCTGTCGTAGGTGCGCATGTTGGGCGCAGTCTTGTAGCCTGTGGCGTGCTCGAATTTCACATCGGCAAAATCCGGTGCAATTTTGAGCATGGGCTCCATGTAACCAAACGTGGTGCCAAACACCAGCTTGTTGCCTTGAGCGGCCAGGTCGCGCAGCACGCGCTCGGCGTCGGCACTCTCAGGCACGTTTTCAACGAAGGTGGTGACGATTTTGTCGCCGTACTCTGCTTGCACTTGCGCGCGAGCGCGGTCGTGGGCGTAAGTCCAGCCACCGTCGCCCACTGGGCCAACGTACGCAAACGCCACTTTCAAGGGCTCAGCCTTGACCGGTGCGGCAGCATCCGCAGGCGCGGCGGCCTCTTCTTTTTTTCCACAGCCGACCAATACGGCAGTCGACAACGCTGTCAAAGCGGCAAGCTTCGCCAACGAGCGCATATTCACAATAGACATGACATCACTCCAGGGTTATGAACTAAAACTACACAAACTACACAAACTACAAAAAACCAATACCAATCAAAACGTTACAACGACCCAGCGCCGTTGGCACAGCCCCGCGTGCGCAGCGCACCCCCGCATTATGAATTAGGCTGAAACGGCTGACCAATGCTTTGGGGCATATTCAAACGAATCCACTGTGGGTTGCGAGAAATCAAGACCAACACCACGATGGTGGCCACGTAGGGCATCATGTTCAGGAATTGACTAGCAATGTGCACGCCAGCACCTTGCAACTGGAACTGCAGCATGGTCACACCACCGAAAAAGTAGGCCCCAAGCAGCACGCGCGCAGGCCGCCACGTGGCAAACGTGGTGAGCGCCAGCGCAATCCAGCCCTTGCCCGCAATCATGCCCTCAACCCACAGCGGCGTGTATACGGTTGACACGTAGGCACCGGCCAAGCCGCACAGCGCACCGCCGGCCATCACAGCGCCCAGGCGTATACGACGCACGTTGTAGCCCAGCGCATGCGCCGAATGGGGCGACTCGCCCACGCTGCGCAGCACCAGGCCGGATCGGGTTTTGAACAAGAACCACATCAACGCCGCCGTGATCAACACGCCGCCGTAAACCATGGGGTGGTGCGAAAAGAAGGCCGGGCCCACAAAGGGCAGGTCACCCAAGACCGGGATTTTGTAATGCACAGCCTCGGGCAGCTTCTCTTGCACGTAGGCAGTGCCGGCAAAGGCCGACAAACCCGCGCCAAACAGACTCAGGGCCAAACCGGTCGCATATTGGTTGGTTCCCAACCAGATCACCAACCAGCCAAACAGGCCCGCCATGGCCGCCCCCACCACCATGCCAGCACCAAAACCGAGCGCGCTTGAGCCTGTGTGCACCACGGTGGCGAATCCTGCCAAAGCCGCGCACAGCATCATGCCTTCGGCACCTAAATTCAAAATGCCCGCTTTTTCGTTGATGAGCAAGCCCAAAGAGGCCAAGGCCAAAATCGTGCCCGCATCCAAGGCAGCGGCAATCAGCAATGCGCTGTTCATACGGCACGCCTCCAAGTTAGTCGTTTGGCAATCAATATGTCGCAGGCCAGCAGGCTAAACAGCAGCAAACCTTGAAACACACCCGTGATCGACTTGGGCAGCCCCATGCGCGACTGGGCCAGCTCACCGCCAATGTAAAACATGCTCATCAGCAACGCCGAGAACACCGCCCCTACAGGGTGCAGCCGCCCCACAAAGGCCACAATAATGGCCGCAAAGCCGTAGCCTGCGGGTACGTACGGCGTGAGCTGTCCAATCGGGCCAGCCACCTCCAGGCCGCCGGCCAAGCCCGCAAAGCCACCACTGACCAACAAGGCCGTCCACAGCGCTTTGCGCGATGAAAAGCCCGCATAACGCGCCGCAGCCGGAGCCATACCGCCAACTTGCTGCGCAAAGCCAGCACGCGTGCGGTACAGATAGACCCACACCGCCCCAGCGCCCACCAAGGCCAGCAGCAGGCCAATGGTCACGCGCGAACCACTCATGAGCTTGGGTATTTGCGTGACCGCATCAAAGGTTTTGGTTTGCGGAAAGTTGTAGCCGTTGGGGTCTTTCCAAGGCCCGTACACCATGTACTGCAACAACTGAATCGCCACATACACCAGCATCAGGCTGACCAAAATTTCATTGGCATTGAAGCGGTCACGCAGCAACGCCACAATGCCTGCCCACGCCATGCCCCCGGCAACGGCGGCCAGCAATATGGGCACCACAATCAAGCCCGTGGTCTGCGCACTGGCCGTGAGGGCCACGCCGCCCGCAGCAATCGCGCCCACCACATACTGGCCCTCGGCACCGATGTTCCACACATTGGAGCGAAAGCACACCGCCAAGCCCACCGCAATGAGCAGCAAGGGTGTGGCTTTGAGCAACAGTTCACTGATGGCATAGCTGCTCTTGATGGGCTCCCAGAAGAACACTTGCAAGCCTTGAACGGGGTCTTTGCCCAGCGCGACAAAAATACCCATACCTATGGCCACCGTGATGAACAGCGCCAACACGGGCGAGGCGTAGCTCCACACTGTAGAGGCCTGCGCACGGTTTCTGAGTTCAAGCATGGGTCACCTCTTGCTCATTCCACAAGCCCGACATCCACGCGCCAACCGTCTGCACCGTGGCCTGGGCACGTGGCAACGAGGGGGACACACGCCCTTTTGCAATGACCAATAAACGGTCGCTTAATTCAAACAATTCGTCCAACTCCTCGCTGATGAGCAACACAGCGCAACCCGCATCACGCAGGGCCAAAATGGCCGTGCGTATTTGTGCGGCGGCCCCCACGTCCACCCCCCAAGTGGGCTGACTCACGATGAGCAGCTTGGGGTTGGCGCCAATTTCGCGCCCCACAATAAACTTTTGCAAATTGCCGCCCGACAGCGACTGCGCGGCCGCCTTGGGCCCGCCCGCCTTCACGCCAAAGCTGCGAATGATCTGACGCGCCTGCTCGGCCAAGGTGCGCCCATTGATCCAGCCGCCGCGCCCCAAGGACTCCTCCCGGGTGAGCAACAAGTTGTGCGCCAAGTCAATTGCGGGCACCGCGCCGCGCCCCAAGCGCTCTTCCGGTACCAGGTGCACGCCCAGTTCACGCCGCTGCATGGGCGGCAACTGCGACATGCTCACGCCCGACAAGCTGATGCCCGTGCTGATGGTGCGCCCATCTTCGCCAGACAAAGCACGCACCAGCTCGGCTTGACCGTTGCCAGACACGCCTGCAATGCCCACGATTTCACCAGCGCGCACCTCAAAATTAATGTCTTGTAAATGCGTACCGAAATGGTCTTGGGCAGGCAAGCTCAAGTGCTGGACATGCAGCACCACCGCACCGTCCTTGTGTGCGCGTGGCGGCAAGGCTGGCGGCTCGGCCCCAATCATGAGGCGACTCAAGGACTCGTTGGTTTCTGCTTGCGGGTTGCACACGCCCGTGACCTTGCCGCCGCGCAACACGGTGCACGCCGTGCACAGTTCGCGAATTTCGTGCAACTTGTGGCTGATGTACAAAATGCTGCAGCCCTCGGCGGCCAGCTTGCGCAGCACCACAAACAACTTGGTCACGGCCTGTGGCGTGAGCACTGATGTGGGCTCATCCAAAATAAGCAGCTTGGGGTTGGTGAGCAAGGCGCGAATGATTTCAACGCGCTGCATCTCGCCAACACTGAGGGTATGCACGGGGCGGTTGGGGTCTATGTCCAGTCCATAGGCCGAGGCCTTGTCCACAATGGCTTGGCGCACTTGGGCCAAACTCAACTTGGCATCCAAACCCAGCCACACGTTTTCAGCCACGCTGATCGTGTCAAACAAACTGAAGTGCTGAAACACCATGGCAATGCCCAAGGCGCGCGCTTCTTGCGGGTCGTTGATATGAACGGTTTGCCCCTGGAACTTGATGGTGCCCGCATCCGGTTTGACCGCACCGTAAATGATTTTCATCAACGTGGACTTGCCAGCACCGTTTTCGCCCAACACCGCATGAATTTCACCCGCATTCACCCGTATCGAGACATCGTCGTTGGCCACCACCGCCGGGTAGCGCTTGGTGATACCAGTGAGTTCTAGTTGTGGTGTGGACATGGGCAGCACGCAATGTAATAGCGGTCGGTTGTAGTTCAGGCTGAAAAAAGGTCTGTCAACAGCGGGCGACGTCGCTCGGGCACGAGCGAACACCCGATTATCAGCCACGGTTTTTACCACGCTCAGCGCGCGCAACCCCAGCGTAGCAACGTCGCGGACACAGGGTAAACCCCTGCATCATGCCCGACTCTATCGTCCGACCAGACACCCCACGCCAATGACTACAACGGTGACGGCAACACCAACAAGGCCCTGAAATCGTTCACATTGGTGTGGGTTGGCCCCGTGACCACCAAGCCTTGGGCGGCCTCAAAGTAGCTGTAGCCGTCGTTTCTAAACAGGCAGTCGGCCAAATCGGCGCCGCCTGCTGTGGCATCGCGCAGCGTGGTGGGCGTGACCACCGCACCAGCGTTGGTTTGCACGCCGTCAATGCCGTCGGTATCGGCAGCCAAACCCCACACGGTGGCTGCGCCACCCAAGCCCTGGGCTAGCCCCATGCAAAATTCAGCAGCTCGTCCACCGCGCCCACGCGGCAAGCCTGCGGCTGTTGTGGCGGTGTTGATGGTGACCGTGGTTTCGCCGCCACTCAACAGCACACACGGCGGCGTAAATGCGCCCTGCCCCAAGGCTGCCGCTTTGGCCATGGCCGCGTGCACTTTACCCACCTCGCGCGACTCTCCCTCCATGTCATCGGCCAGCACATACGTGGCAATGCCAGCCTCGCGCGCAACTTGTGCGGCTGCAGCTAGGGACTGCCCGGGCGTGGCGATCAGGTGCACCCGCTGGTTGGCAAACACAGCATCACCGGGTTTAGGCGTTTCAAGCTCGCCACTGTCCAGTGCCTGCCACACAGCGCTGGGCAGATCAATGTTCAAGCGGCGCAAGATGGCAGCGGCTTGCGCGCACGTGGTGTCATCGGGCACGGTGGGGCCACTGGCAATCACGCCGATATCGTCACCGGGCACGTCACTGATGGCGATGGTCACCACCTGCGCAGCTGCACACGCGAGCGCCAAACGCCCGCCTTTGATGCGCGACAAGTGCTTGCGCACACAGTTCATCTCGGCAATGCCTGCACCGCTGTTGAGCAAGGCTGTGTTGATGCGTTGCTTGTCTGCCAAGTCCAAACCTTCACACGGCAGCGTGAGCAGCGACGAGCCGCCACCCGATATCAAGCAAATCACCACATCGTGCTCGGTGGCAGTCTGCGCCAGCGCCAACATGCGCGTGGCCGCATCCATGCCGGCCTGATCGGGCACGGGGTGTGCAGCTTCTACCAACTCAATGCGAGACGGCACACCAACGGGGCGCGTTGGAATATGGTCGTAGCGTGTGATCACCAAGCCACTGAGCGGCGCATCCGCAGGCCACATGGCCTCGAGGGCGTGCACCATTGCACCCGCGGCCTTGCCCGCGCCCACCACCAAGGTGCGTCCCTGCGGCGATGCTGGCGGCCTGGGCAGAACGCCTTGCATGTTGCCCGCAGGCTGCGCACGGGCCACTGCGGCATCGAACAAGGCGCGTAAAAACGCAGTGGGCTGCGTGGTGTAGTCGGGTAAC
>JANREF010000343.1:9103-12824 GCA_030726195.1 Burkholderiaceae bacterium
CCTACAACTGCACGTCGTAGCGCTGCAGCCACGCCAGCCCGGCCTCGGTTCCAGCCTTGGGTTTGTACTCACAGCCAATGCTGCCCTTGTAGCCAATGGCGTCCAAATGGGCAAACAAAAAAGCGTAATTGATTTCACCCGTACCCGGCTCACCTCGCCCAGGGTTGTCGGCCAACTGCATGTGCGCAATGCGCGGCAAATGTTTGGCCATGGTGTTGGCCAGCTCACCCTCCATGCGCTGGGCATGGTAGATGTCATATTGCAAATACGCGTTGTCGCTGCCCGCCTCGTCCAACACGGCCAAGCCTTTGGCCGTGGTGTTGACGAAGAAGCCGGGCATATCAAAATGGTTGATGGGCTCCAGCAACAAGCGTATGCCGTGCGCCTTGAGCGTCTCGCCAGCCAAGCGCACATTGCCCACCAGCACGGCCATGGCCTGCTCGTCGCTGACACCTGCGGGCTGAATGCCTGCCAAACAATTGAGTTGGTGCACACCCAAGGCTGTGGCATAGGCAATGCCTTGCTCCAAGCTGTGGGCGAACTCGTCAACCCGATCCGGCAAGCATGCAATGCCACGCTCACCCGCGGCCCAGTCTCCGGGCGGCAGGTTGTGCAGCACTTGCGTGAGGTGGTATTTGTCCAGCTCGGCGCGCAGCTGCTCGGCCTCATACTCGTAAGGAAACAGATACTCCACTTGCGTGAAGCCCGCTTTCGCAGCGGCTTCAAAGCGCTGCATGAACGGCAGTTCGGTGAACAGCATGCTTAAATTGGCAGCCATTTGTGGCATGGTTTTTCTCTTTCGCAACGACGGTGTGGCGCAGGTACTGGGCTTCGGGGGCTTCAGGGGCTTGCGGAGTTGATTGGCTTGGTTGGCTTGATTGGCTTGATTGGCGTGATTAGCTTCCGTGGCTTTAGCGCCTGCCGAGCTTTTGTCGCCCTTGCATCATGTTACCCGCCCGTACACTGTCAAGCGGCTTTGCCACACAACTGGGTTCATCAAACTGGGTTCAGCAAACTGACGAGGCCGGCCTGCTAGCCCCACGGACTGGCTCGCCTCGTCACAACTTGTTGTTAGACCGTTTTTCATCTGCCTCTTCGTATGACCACGCTTCTCATCAAAAACGCACAGGCCATCGCCTGCATGGACGACGCGCACACCGAGCTCGCCGGGGCGAGCATCTTGGTGCGCGATGGCCTGATTGCCCACATTGGCAACGCCGTCGACATGACGGACCAAGCCGACCAAGTCATTGATGCCAGCCAACACGCCGTGGTACCGGGGCTGATCAACACCCATCACCACATGTACCAAAGCCTGACCAAGGCCATACCGGGTGTGCAAAATGCCGAACTGTTTTCATGGTTGCAAGGCTTGTATCCGATGTGGGCTGGGCTCACACCCGAGATGGTGCAAGTCTCCACGCAAGTGGCCATGGCCGAGCTGATGCTCTCGGGCTGCACCACCAGCTCAGACCACTTGTACATCTACCCCAACGGCGTGCGCTTGGACGACAGCATCGAGGCGGCACACAGCATGGGCATGCGTTTTGTGGCCACGCGCGGCAGCATGAGCGTGGGCCAAAGCGACGGTGGCCTGCCGCCCGACCAAGTGGTGGAGCGCGAAGACGCCATTCTCAAAGACACCCAGCGCCTCATAGAGACTTACCACGACACCACATTTGGCGCCATGACCAATGTGGCTGTCGCGCCCTGCTCGCCGTTCTCTGTGAGTCGCGACCTCATGAAGACCTCGGCCGAGCTGGCCCGCAGCCTGGGCGCGCGCCTGCACACCCACTTGGCCGAGAACGACCACGACATCGCCTACAGCTTGGCCAAGTTCAATTGCACGCCCACGCAGTACGCCCAAGACTTGGGCTGGCTGGGCCACGACGTATGGCATGCCCACTGCGTGAAGCTAGACGACGAAGGCATTTCACTATTTGCCGCCAGCAAAACAGGCGTGGCCCACTGCCCGTGCAGCAACATGCGCCTGGCCTCAGGCATCGCCCCCATTCGGCGCATGCTGGACGCAGGTGTGCCCGTTGGCCTCGGCGTGGACGGCAGCGCCAGCAACGATGCGGCACATCTGCTCAACGAAGCCCGTCAAGCCATGCTGCTCGCCCGCGTGGGCCGCGCCATGGCCGCGCCCGAACAACGAGACGGCAAGCAGTTTTTTGGCTGTGACTTAGGCCCCAGCGAGATGACAGCGCGCGACGCACTGCGGCTGGCCACACGCGGCAGCGCCCAAGTGCTGGGCCGCTCACACGACATTGGTCAAATCAAAGTGGGGATGTGCGCCGACTTGGCCTTGTACAAGCTGGACAGCCTGGGCTTTGCTGGCGGCGCTGTGCACGACCCCATTGGCGCACTGATGATGTGCGCCAGCGCACAGGTTGACGCTTTGGTCATCAACGGACGGGTGCGCGTGCAAGACGGCCAATTGTTGGGCGTCGATGTGCGCCAACTCACCGCGCGCCACAACGCCTTGGCCCTGCAGCTGGCACAGACCGCGCGCTGACCAGCGGCAAGCCAGCCAACGGCGGCACTTGAACGCCTAGCTTATTGCGTGCTCGCGCCTGCTGTGAACCAGCGCCCAATCAAGGCACGCTCAGCGTCGGTGATACCGGTGGCGTTGTTCATGGGCATGGCCTTGGTCACCACCACTTGTTGGTAAATGCCCTGTGCGTGCAATGCAATTTGGTCGGCAGTATCAAAGCGCAGGCCCTTCATTTGCACCGCCTCACCGTGACACATGGCACAACGCTGGTCCATCACGGCTTTGACTTGCGCAAAGCTGGCAGGCTGCTCGGCGGCGGCGCGCTGCGCTGGCGTTTGAGGTGCGGGTGCCATGGCAACAATGAGTGCAATGATGAGCGCGACACCCACCAAGGCGTAGGGCAATGGGTTGGCGTTGCGTCCCAGTTTGAAGCCGTGGCGCATGACGAAGTACTGACGAATGAGTGCGCCAGCGGTCATCATCATGACCAACACCACCCAGTTGTACTCGCCTGTGTAGGTGAAGCTGTAGTGGTTGCTCAGCATGGCAAACAACACAGGCAACGTGAAGTAGGTGTTGTGCACGCTGCGCTGCTTGCCGCGTTTGCCGTGAATAGGGTCAACGGGTTCGCCCGCACCCATGGCTTTGACCATTTTGCGTTGGCCAGGAATGATCCAGAAAAACACGTTGGCGCTCATGGCCGTGCCTATCATGGCGCCCATGATCAAGAAGGCTGCGCGCCCCGCAAACAACTGCGTAGACAACCACGCGGCCAGCACGATGGTGACGAACACAAACAAGCCCACCCATTTGTCGCCGCCATCGCGTGCGCCTACGGTGCGGCACAGCCCATCGTAGATCAGCCAAAAGCCAACCAGGAAGGCCAAGGCCACGGCGATGGCTTCGCCCTGCGTCCAAGCCACCAAATTGGGGTCGACCATGTAGGTTTGGGCTTGCCACAAGTAAGACACGCAAAACAAGCTAAAGCCTGTGAGCCACGTGGTGTAGCTCTCCCAGTAAAACCAGTGCAAGTGGGTGTGGATCTTTTTAGGAGCCACCATGTATTTTTGGGGGTTGTAAAAACCACCACCGTGCACGGCCCACATGGCACCGCCAACGCCCTTTTCCAGCAAGTCAGGCGACTCGGGCTTGATGAGGTTGTTGTCTAAAAAGACAAAGTAGAAAGACGATCCCACCCAAGCGATGGCCGTAATGACGTGCAGC
>JANREF010000344.1 GCA_030726195.1 Burkholderiaceae bacterium
TCCACACCATGGCCAACACTTCAGGCGCAAGCCACGCATCGACTTGGGCCATTGCCACTGTTTTTGTGTGGGCCACGCTGGCCCCTCTGGGCGTGAGCGTGCAGCACTTGCCACCGTTTTTCATCACCGGCTGCGGCCTGATTGTGGGCGGCTTGTTGGCCGTACCCACACTGATACGAAGCGGACACTGGCGCATTGCACCGGGCACGGCGGCGCTGGGTATTTACGGCTTATTCGGTTACCACGCCTTGCTGTTTGCAGCCCTGCAATGGGCGCCCCCAACCGCTGCAAATTTGGTCAACTATTTGTGGCCCATGGGCATTGTGGTGATGGCACCACTGTTTGTAGCCAACCTCACATTCACCTGGGGTCATGCGCTCGCAGCTGTGGTTGGATTCGCGGGCTCGGCTTTGGCCATCGTGGGCAACCATGCCTTGGAGTGGCCTGACGCACGCGCCATGACGGGCTATGGCTTTGCGTTTGCCGGTGCCATTATTTGGTCTACCTACTCGTTGCTGTCCAAGCGCCGCAGCCATGTACCCACCGCCTCCATTGGTGCCATGTGTTTGCTCGCAGGCAGCTTGTCGCTGCTCATGCACGTGTGGTTGGAGCCGTCTGTCTCACCCACGCTGCGCGACTGGGGCTTGTTGGCCTTGTTGGGTCTGGGGCCTGTGGGCGGGTCGTTTTTCATGTGGGACAAAGCGCTCAAATCGGGTGATGCCCGCCAAGCGGGCTTGTGGGCGTTTTTCACACCCGTGATGTCCACTGCACTGTTGGCGCTTCAAAGCGGCACAGCCTTGTCGGCCAACATCGCCATTGCCACCGTGCTGATCGTCGCGTCTGCCGTGATTGGACGCTGGGCTGGTCACAAGGCCGGTGACACAGCGCACGCTCCAGCGGCGGCGCAGCACAGGCCCAACTCGTTCAACGAATAGATAGCAACTCGCTGGGCTGTTCGCTGGCCAGCACGTCTTGGGCCCACGGCGCCAAGGTAGCGGTATTGGCGCGCAAAACTTGTTGCTTGACCGCCAGTATTTGCGTGGGTTGCATGGAAAAACTGCGCAGACCAATGCCCAGCAGCAAACCTGTGAACTGGGTGTCACCCGCCATTTCGCCGCACACACTCACGTCTTTGCCTTGCGCGTGGCAAGCAGCAATGACTTGCGCCATCAGGCCCAACACCGCTGGGTGTAAGGGGTCGTACAAGTGGTTGACTGCCTCATCCACCCGGTCCACCGCCAAGGTGTATTGAATCAAGTCGTTGGTGCCAATCGACAAAAAGTCGAAGTAGCGCAAAAACACCTGCGCCATCATGGCCGCAGCGGGCACCTCAATCATGGCACCCAAACGCACAGAGCCGTAGGCCACGCCTTGCGAGGCGAGTTGCTCTTTGGCGCGCTCAATCAGCGCCAAGGTTTGTTTGATTTCACTCACGTGTGCAAGCATGGGAATGAGCAAATCCACCTGGCCGTGCGCGGCAGCACGCAGTATCGCGCGCAGCTGCACCAAGAACATGGCAGGCTCGGCCAAACTCCAACGTATGGCTCGCAAACCCAATGCGGGGTTCAGGTGCTCATCGCCCGAGCGCGTGCTGCGCTCCAGCGGCTTGTCCGCACCAATGTCTATGGTTCGAATGGTCACAGGCATGCCTTGCATGCCCTCAATGGCCGACACATAGGCGGCGTATTGTTCTTCTTCGTCGGGCAGCTTGCTCAGGCCTTTGGCCACACGGCCCATGAACAAAAACTCGGTGCGAAACAAGCCCACGCCCACCGCACCGGCGCTCACGGCAGCCGCCGTATCTTGCGGCAGCTCGATATTGGCCAGCAACTCTACGCGCTGACCATCCAAGGTCACGCTGGGTGTGTGACGCAGGCGACTGAGGCGCTCACGCTCGAGCGTGCCCTCGCGCTGCTTGAAGCCGTACTCTTCCAAAATAATGGGGGAAGGGTCCACCACCACAACGCCTGCGTTGCCGTCAATGACCACCCAGTCGTCTTGCTTGATGAGCTGGCTGGCACCCCGTGCACCCACCACGGCGGCAATATCCAAGCCTCTGGCAACGATGGCGGTGTGTGAGGTTTTGCCACCCACTTCGGTGACGAAGCCGTCGAACACGCTGTCTTTGAATTGCAACAAGTCCGACGGCGACAAGTCCCTAGCCACCAAAATAAGCGGTACCCGCTCGGCAGCGGCCGCACTGCCGTTGGGCAGCGCTGCGGCCTGCTTGGCCTGCTCCAGCAACGACGCGCTTTCGCCCGACATGGCGGCCAACATACGCTGCACCACTTGCTCAAGGTCGGCCTTGCGCTCGCGCAAGTAGGGGTCTTCCATCTCGTCGAACTGACGAGAAATAACCTCTAGCTGCGCAGTCAGCGCCCACTCCGCGTTGTAGCGCCGCTCTTTGATCCATTCCCGCACGCCATGCGCAATCGTGTCGTCTTGCAGCAGCATGAGGTGCAC
>JANREF010000345.1 GCA_030726195.1 Burkholderiaceae bacterium
TACCAACACGCACACCACCATGAGCACACTACTGCCACAGTCCGTCCAACAATGGCGCGCCCAGCAAGGCCTCAAATGGGCCGCGTTTACAGAGTTTTTGCGCCGCGCATGGGCGCTGACCCTGCCCTACTTTGTATCCGACCAAAAATGGCGCGCGCGCGGCATGCTGGTCGGCATTGTGGTGCTGAACTTGGGCGCGGTGTACATGTTGGTGCTGATCAACGAGTGGAACCGCGTGTTTTACGACGCCTTGCAAAACCGCGACGCCGATGTGTTTTGGCGAGAACTCAAACGCTTTTTGCTGCTGGCGTTTGGCTTTGTGATCATTGCGGTGTACCGCTTCTACCTCACGCAGCTTTTAGAGATGCATTGGCGCAAATGGCTGACCGATTTTTACGCCAAGCGCTGGCTGAGTCACCACGCGTTTTACCGCCTAGAGCTGCTGCGATTTGCCAAAGGCAGTGGCGACAACACCGCCACAGACAACCCCGACCAACGCATTCACGAAGATCTGAATTTGTTCACCAGCTACACGGTTAGCTTGACCATGGGCCTGCTCAACGCGGTGGTCACCTTGGTGAGCTTTGTGGGCATTTTGTGGTCGTTGTCGGGCGGGTTTTCGTTTTACATGTTTGGCACGGCTGTGACCATTCCGGGCTTTATGGTGTGGATGGCTTTGTTGTACTGCACCGTGGGCAGTGTGCTCACGCATTACATTGGCCGCCCCCTGATTGGGCTGAACTTTCGCCAGCAGCGCGTAGAGGCCGACTACCGACACCACTTGGTGCGCCTGCGCGAATACAGCGAATCGGTGGCCATGGACAAAGGCGAAATGGTGGAGCAAAGCCGCTTGGACCGACGCTTTGGTGCTGTGCTGTCCAACTACTTGCAGCTGCTGCTGGCCCAAAAACGCTTGACGTGGTTCACCGTGGGCTTTGGGCAGTTGGCCGTGGTGTTTCCGTTTGTGGTGGCCGCACCTCGGTTTTTCAGTGGTGCGATTCAGTTGGGCCAGCTCATGCAAATTTCATCGGCGTTTGGCCGCGTGCAAGACAGTCTGAGCTGGTTTGTAGACAGCTACGACAGCCTGGCCCGCTGGCGCGCCACCACCGATCGCTTGACCATGTTTGAAGACGCCATGCAAGCCGTCACCCAAGACACAGCGCAGCACCACGACGTGGGGCAAGACCACGTGTTGGTGGCCAAGGCATTGCAGCTCAAGCTGCCCAACCACGAGCTTCTGGGCACCGCGCTGGACTTGAACATTGCGCCTGGGCAAGCATGGTGCGTGCAAGGTGCCTCCGGCAGCGGCAAGTCCACCTTGCTGCGCGCCATTGCAGGCGTGTGGCCTTGGTGGTCGGGCAGCTTGGTGCAGCCACCGGCGTTCACACAGCAATCCATGTTTTTACCGCAACGCTCTTACTTTCCCAACGGTCCCCTGCGAGAGGCCGTGGCCTACCCGCAAATGAGCGATGGTTTTGAAGACGCCACGCTGCAGCGTGCGCTCATGCTCGCAGGGCTGCCCGAGCTGGCCAGCCAACTGAGCCAAGAGGCGAACTGGGGCCAAAAACTCTCAGGTGGTGAGCAACAACGCTTGGCCATTGCCCGCGTGTTTCTGAAAAAGCCCATGTGGCTGTTTTTAGACGAAGCCACCAGCGCGTTGGACGAGGCCACAGAAGCTGTGGTGTACCAAGCCCTACTGGATGACGTGCTCACGCGCGGCGGCGCAGTGGTATCGGTCGCGCACCGAAGCTCGGTGGCCAAGCTGCACAGCCACCAGTGGGCCATGCCGACGCAGGCCTGAGGCCTGTGGTGATCAGATGAGATATTTAGGAAAAAAGACCGTTTTTAGAAATATTTCAAGCGGCGATTGTTTATGAAATAGTTCATAAGTATTGTATAAAGTGTGCCACGGCTGTGGGCCTCAGACCCCAGCTCAACACACCTTTGTGTGCCCTGACCCAACACTCGCAATGCAAGCTGCCGCCATGGACTACGACCTACACGACACCGCGCTGATTGACGCAGACAAACTGACCGAGCTCAAAAGTTTGTTGCCACCCGAGAATTGGGCGGCAATGCAGCACAGCATGTTTGCGGCACCCGCCGGTGATGTGCCCACATTGCTGGGCCTGCTGCAAACCCATGCGGACTGCGCGGCTTTGGGTGACCAGGCGCACAAGATCAAAGGTGCAGCATTGCTGCTTGGGTTACAACGACTGGGTACTTTGTGTGCCTTGATTGAGCGCACATGCCGCGCACCCGCAGACACAGCACAGCACCTAAACCACGCAAGCGCAGCCACCGCACTGCAGGCCATCGCCGCGCAAACGCAAGCTGCATTGGCTACAGACTCTGTAGCCTGAGACCTTGTACATCTGAGCGGCCTGAGAGTCCTTAGAGTTCTGAAACGCTTTAAGCGTCACGGTG
>JANREF010000346.1 GCA_030726195.1 Burkholderiaceae bacterium
GCGGCCGAAGTGGCCGTAGGCGGCGGTTTTGCTGTAGATGGGGCGCAGCAAATCCAGCATCTGAATGATGCCCTTGGGGCGCAGGTCAAAGTGCTCTTGCACCAGCTTGGCCAGCTGCTCGTCTGGGATGACGCCAGTGCCTTCGGTGTAGACCGTCACGTTCATGGGCTTGGCCACACCAATGGCGTAGGCCACTTGAATTTGGCATTGGCGCGCCAAGCCGGCAGCCACGATGTTTTTGGCAACGTAGCGGGCTGCGTAGGCGGCCGAGCGGTCTACTTTGGTGGGGTCTTTGCCGCTGAAAGCGCCACCGCCGTGTGGGCACGCGCCGCCGTAGGTGTCCACAATGATCTTGCGTCCTGTGAGACCACAGTCGCCTTGTGGGCCGCCAACGACGAAACGGCCGGTGGGGTTGATGAGGTACTTGGTGTCCGCCGTGATCCAGTCGCTGGGCAGCACGGGCTTGATGAGCTCTTCAATGATGGCTTCGTTGAAAGATGCCTTCATTTTGCTGGGCGACTCGCTTTGGTCTGGGCTGTGCTGGGTGGACAACACCACGGTGTCAATGCTGTGGGGCTTGCCGTCCACGTAGCGCATGGTCACTTGGCTTTTGGCGTCTGGACGCAAGAAAGGCATGCGGCCATCTTTGCGCAGTTGCGCTTGGCGCTCGACCAAGCGGTGTGCGTAGTAAATGGGCGCGGGCATGAGCTCTGGCGTTTCATCGCAGGCGTAGCCAAACATCAGGCCTTGGTCACCGGCGCCAATGTTGAGGTAGTCGTCGCTGGCGCGGTCTACGCCTTGGGCAATGTCGTTGGACTGCTTGTCGTAGCACACCATCACCGCGCAGCCTTTGTAGTCGATGCCGTAGTCGGTGTTGTCGTAGCCGATGCGCTGTATGGTGTCGCGCGCGACTTGGATGTAGTCGACGTGCGCGTTGGCGGAAATTTCACCGGCCAACACCACCAAGCCTGTGTTGGTCAGGGTCTCGGCTGCCACACGGGCGACGGGGTCTTGTTCTAGGATAGCGTCGAGGATGGCATCGGAAATCTGGTCGGCTACCTTATCGGGGTGGCCTTCAGAGACGGACTCGGACGTGAAGAGAAAATCATTCGCCATATAAACTCCTGTATTTGCAAAAGGGTTGTCGGGCGTTGCCGAGAACCCTTGAGCCGGAGTTCGGCGAACGCTTTAGCGGCATTTATGAATCGCCCCGCAAGTTGTTCAGTAACTCGGCGATAGCCCAAATTATAGCCATTGGACCCATTAGCTGTGCTGACTCGTTTTGTTTTAGGTGTATTCAAGCTCGCATCGCATTTGCCGCTGTGGCTGCTGCACGGCTTTGGCACCTTGCTGGGCTTGGCTTTGTGGGCATTTGATAAAGGCCATCGACAGCGGCTGCAGACCAATGCAGGTTTGGCGGGGCTGACGCGCGCTCAACAGCTCGCGGCGAGCATTCAAGCGGGCCGCATGGTGGCCGAGCTGCCTCGCCTATGGCTGGGCAAGCCCGTGCCCGTGCAATGGGATGGCCTGGCCTTGCTGCGCGCGCATGTGCGCCCCAATGAGAGCTTGGTGTTGTTAACCCCGCACATGGGCTGTTTTGAAATCAACGCCACCGCGTATGCCCAAGTGTTTGCACACGATGGGCTGGGCGCGCAGGCCAAGCCCATGACCGTGCTGTACCGCCCCTCGCGCCACGAGGGCTTGCAAGCCCTGGTGCACAGCGCGCGCGAGGGGGACGGTTTGCACGCCGCACCCACCACCATGGCAGGCGTGAAGCAGTTGATGCGTGCACTCAAACAACGCCATGCCGTGGGCTTGCTCCCAGACCAAGTGCCGCCTGCCGGCATGGGCGTGTGGAGTACGTTTCTAGGTCAACCCGCCTACACCATGACGCTAGGGGCCAAGCTGGCCCAGCAAAGCGACCATGTGCTGTTGATGTGGGGTGAGCGCTTGTCGTTTGGACGCGGCTACAAGGTGCATGTGATCGCGCCTCCCACACCATTACCCGACGATTTAGAACTGGCCACCCAAACACTGAACGACTGGGTAGAACACGTCATCGCGCAAGCACCGACGCAATACATGTGGGCCTACGATCGGTTCAAACAGCCCAAAGGCTGATTGCGCAACACGCCACACTGCCACACGACACACGACACACGACACACGACACACGACACACGACACACGCCGTTACCCAGCAAGTGCCAAGACCTCGTCACCCGTGCCTGGGCCCTAGAAGCAGCACTGCCCACGGGCTCGTTTTTTGGCGCGCCTACATGGACACCAGATCAAGTCTGGTGTGACAAACCACTGGGCGGCGTTGTGGTGTGCCTGCATGGGCACCAGATGAAGTGTGGTGTGACAACTTCGCCGTAAGCGTCACCCTCTGGCTTGACCAGAGGGTCTGGCTCCTGGCTAGGAGT